>CAZXPK010000039.1:0-26362 GCA_964642565.1 uncultured Anaerolineaceae bacterium | reverse complement strand
TAGTGCAGAATCCATGCCGACCAACTATTTATTTATTAAACTGTCAGGTAGCTAGAGAATAAATAGACAAAACAATATTATCCGTAATATACAAAAGAGAGCGTCGAATAACAACGCTCTCTTTTATGGATAAACTGCTAGATTCAGCCACCACTTGCCAAAGCGGTATCAATTGCGGATTTTATTTCATCATATGTAGGAACATACCCTGGCGTGACTTGTGTGCCATTTAGAAACACTGTTGGTGTTCCGGTAACCCCCGCTGCAACACCTTTTTGAAAATCTGCTTCGATTTCTGCGGAGTATTTGTTAGCGCTGAAGCATTTGTTAAACGCAGTCATATCCAATCCAAGCGATTCAGCGAATGCTTGTAGACGCTTATCGTTGAAGGCTCCTCCGTTCTCAACTGTACCCTGATTGGCGAACAAAATGTCATGATAATCCCAGAATCGTCCCTGTTCCAAGGCACACATACTGGCATTTGCAGCTTGATGAGATTCTTTTGTAATCGAATTACTATCAATAAAAGGATATTGCACAAATTCATAATAAACCTGCCCACTGGTGATATACGTGCTGTCTACAAGCTGCTTTTCAACCGTGCTGGCATATTGTTTGCATGATGAACATTGAAAATCCTCATATACTTCAATTTTCACCTTAGCATTAAGATCTCCGATTGTCTTCCCATTCTCCAGAGGATGTGCTTCGGGCGTAATTCTTACAAAGCTACCCGCAGGTTTTAATGAATTGTAGATCGTTGGTGATATCAATATTAATATGAGTAAGACTATGAAACCCCCTACCCATAATAAAGTATTCATCCGCTGTTGGCGTTTTTTCTTGGTTCGTTGCGCTTTAATCGCGTCACGTTTGCTTATGGTCATGCGTGTAGCTCCTGATTATAAATCATCAAGCCTGAATTTTCCCACGAGAATTAAACCTTGTCTAGGATTTATCATGAGACAAAGATTAAGAAACCAGATGGCTATCCAGCCATTGATGTAAAAATTCGAAGACTTGCTCATTTTCTGGCTCATTATGAACTTCATGGAACAAGCCTGACCATATTTTTAAAGTGCAATCACCTTTTATCTTACTCGCAAAATCACGGCTTCCCTCAACATAACTAAGTTTATCCTTCTCGCCATGCATGATTAAAACTGGTAAGGTCCATTCACTCGCATGCTGATTGATTCTATCGATCGCATCGATTGTACTTTTCCCAAATCCTGCTGAAACTTGACTATGAACCATCGGATCATTCTTATATTTTGATACAACAGCCTGATCCCTGGATATCGTTAATGGATCTAAACCCGAGTTCATGGAAATTCTTGGAAACAATGCACCAATCACTTTTGCTAATATAATCTTACCTTTTTGCTCTTGAAGGGCGGTCTTAGTACTAAGTCCTGTGATAATCACCCCCGCTAATTTAGGCTTCCTAAGCAACACATAATTACTAACAATTAATGCACCCAAACTGTGTCCATATAAAAAGTGGGATGCACCGGGAAATCTATCTTCAGCTTCTTTTAATAATAGGTCTGTGTCATTTATATAATCATTGAAAGAGGAAATATGCCCTCTGCTGCCACCAGATTTACCATGACCGCGTAAATCATATATCAGAACAGAATATCCAACTTGGTTTAGAAGCGTTGACCAATATTCATATCGTCCACTATGTTCACCTAACCCATGTACAAGGCAGATGACCCCTTTTTGGTTTTGCTCCGTTTGCCAAGCTTGAAAATATAAGCTCAATCCATCAAATGCTTTTTGTTCAAATTCATAATGTGACATATGGATCCCTCATTGATTGTTATTGTACTGGTAGACGCGATAAGATTCACCCGTGATAGAAAAGCCTGCTTTTGAATACAATGCTAGCGAGGCAACATTCTTTTCCTGAGTATTAACAGTCACATGTCTGACCCCTTGCTTACAAAATTGGCTCAACACCTGTTGAACTAATAAATAACCAATTCCCTTCCCTTGCATGCTTGTTTTGACAGCCAGGCGCGCTAAATGCCCACCCATCGCGCTAGAAGTACTATATTGATATCCGACAATCTCATCCCCTTTTTCTGCCACACTGGCTATCGATGATTGTTGAAAAGCTAACTCTAAAGATTCTTGAGAATTTTTCCAAACTGTATCGAAAGCCTCATGATCGATTTTTTCTATTATTTCCAGGTCTTCCAGCATCATTGGGCGAATCGTTATGTTAGTAGGAGCGGGTTTTGGGAAGGAGATTGTGCTTTCCCACATTAAAATAATGACATTATCCGAGTACTCGAATTCACTTGCTTCCAGTAATTCATTAAACCAACTTTGCAGAGAGATTGCTGCAACTAGGAATTTTCCAATCTGAGACAATTCCTCATGGGTTGCTTCCCAAAGGAGTTTCCACGCTTGCCCTACATTAACCCGGGAGCTAACAGCAAATAACCGAATCCATGTTATTTCTGGTAGATCTGGGGGACAAGCTAAAGTAGCAAGTAAATCACCCTCTCTTTCCACCAATAGATATGGTTTACTTCCAATCCAATCCAATGGTGGTTTCCAATCCAGGTGTTGGTGGAGGTAAGCACCGAAATGGATCAGATTTGCCAATCGAGATCGATCAGGTGGCGTAGCTGTGCGAATGTGATAATCGATCTCATTCATTTGGTTTAGTAATTTATTGTAAATGAAGCAGAATTTTCCCTTGAGACCAGAGATCCTCAAGCTTATAATAATTTCTCTGTTCAGGCGAAAATAGGTGCACGATGATGTCCCCTGCATCAATCAGGATCCAACCTTCACGAGGTTCACCCTCCGTGCGAACCGACCATTGATAATTCGTATGAATAAACTCCATCACTGAATTGGCTAAGGCATGTAACATACGATCACTGGTACCAGAGCAGATAATAAAGTAATCAGCAAATACAGCCAAGTTCTTTATATCGATTAAGACCAGATTTTCACCTTTTTTCTCCTCTAAATGATTAATAATCTCACGCGCGATTTCTAATGTTTCCAGATTTCACCTCTTTGAACAAAATTCATCTCTATTTTATCAAGGATGATGAGAATATCTGTGTATATACTGCACCTGTTGGTTGCAGGTCACTGCGATATAAGTGCACCTTTTCCACACACGTTGCTCCCAAAAAGCCAACCCTCATCGCCTCAAGCACTTTCGAAATAGCCTTCACATCTTGTGAGGTTACATTCCTGGATACTCTGCCGAGGGTTAAGTGGGGTGAAAATGCCCTCTCTTCACGAGTATAACCCAACCGGGTTGTGGTTGTCTCAATCCCATTCTGAATTGCGGTTAGCTCCGGGGGAGCTTCGACCCCAACCCAAATGACACGCGGCTGGCGAATATTTGGATATGCTCCGGAACCTCCAACACTAATATCGAATTGATGATGGGTAGAGATTTCTGTCTGGATCATATCAGTGAGAATATTTAAATTGGATAACGACACATCTCCCAAGAATTTTAAGGTGAGATGGATATTTGTGGCAGCTACCCAGCGAATTGGGATGTTCGATAGTTGAGATTTATAATTCTGCAGCACGTCATCCAACCGGTGTTGGATATCTGATGATAGATCAATGGCGATAAATGCTCGGATAACAGACATCCTATATCATTCCCGCTTCATGGAGATAGATACAGAGGTGATGTCATTGTTTTTATAAAGAAATTTTTCTGCACTTTCGTCAAGTCTTATAAATTATATAAGTTAATTAGACCAGTGATTCTGAACATGAACCAACAATTATTTGAAATAATATTACTTAAATTAAACCATAGCACAAGATAGGTAAGATTGCAAGGGTAATTTTCGCAGGCAGAAATCAGGGTTGATATTTAGAGTAATCATTCTGTGTATCAAGGTCTTGGATTACACTCGGAGTATCTACAGTTACATAATCAATAACCTCATTGTGCAAATTTAAAAAATCGCGTAACGTATTCGGAGGGGTGAGATCGAGAATCTCCTTCCAGTATGATTTCTCAATCAACCAGGGATGTCCTCTGTGCATATCGTAGCTAGGTGCAATGATCTTATGATGAGTAGATAAGTATTTACCTACGATAGCCTGTACAATAAATGTCTCTATCTGAGGTTGATCACCAAGCACAACCAAAGCTGCTTCAGATTCAACACCCACACCTCTGAGTCCAACCTGAATCGATGTGAGCATTTCACCATCCCTATAATCTTTATTAAAGATGATATCGATATTGAATCCCTTTAACCTATTTTTAAGATCAATATGCGATCCACCTGTCACCACGTGGATATCATGTACTTCAGCTTCCAATAATGTCGTGATGACTTTGCCAATCACTATGGTTTGACCCCAAGGCAACAGCATTTTCTGCTGACCCATTCGTATGGATTGACCTGCTGCCAATACAACCGCTGAAATCATTCCTGCACCTCCTCTCCTGGATAGATATCTAGAAATTTATAATAATCCTCTGGGGTATCAATATCGAATAATAAATTCGGGTCATGCCAGATCACCCATTGAACCGGAAATTGACTGAACAACACTCTACCGCCTATGTCTCCTTCCAGTGAAAGAAGCTTTAAGAAGGTACAGCAATCAAATAACACAGGATTGCCCCGTTGACCGTCGATTTGTGGAGCAATGATGGGGCTTAGCGTTGCCTGATGCGCTTCGACCAGGCTCTTGATGAGGGAATGAGGAATCTGAGGTTGATCACTTTGCAAAAAGACAGCCCCTCCTATCTCCTTGGGTAATGATTGGATTCCCGTTCTTATGGAAGAGCTCAAGCCAGTCACCCATTCATCGTTGTTGACTATGCGCACAGGCAAATCTTTTATCGCAAAGTGAACTTCCGCTGCTGAAGAGCCGACGACTACCACGACAGGTGAAAGCCCGGCTTTCAAGGCTGCTGCTGCCACACGCCTGATCAGGGGTTGGCCTTTCCACTGTAATAACGGCTTTGACTCGCCAAATCGACTTGATCCACCAGCCGCTAAAATGATTCCTCCAATCTGCTCGATCACTGCATGAATCTCTTTTTGTAGATCAAGTGTTTGATCTGTACAAGCTTGAAATCCATAGTTTTCGCCTGATAGAGCTGCAATGACACTAGAATGATAGGTAGGAACCAGCTGTTCGGAAATCGTTTTGGCTTGTGCCTGCAGCCTAGGGTTGTCTGCCTGATTTAATAATACAGTCTTGTGTGCGCCGGATGGAATATTTTTTAAACCCCCATCCTTATGCAATAAGACCTTAACTAATGCATTTCCCGTGACTTCTTCACCAGGTCGCAAGCCTGATAGTTCCTGAAATTTTTCCGGTCGATGAACCCATTCCTTTGTCAGGGGTCTACCTAGACCCTGTAAACCAGCAACGACGATGACATGCTTGATAAAATCGGGAATAGCTGGCTCATGCGCAGCCGGTGCTTTTAATGGACGAGTATCTGAACCATCAGCTTCTATTAATAAGGGAAGACCATGATGTTCAACAAGGATTCGCACTCTCTCGATCAGTGTTGGCGTTAATCCAACGAGAAGATTATTTTCTTCCTTGCCGGCCAGTAGCACAACCCCTTTTGGCAGATGCTTTTCAAGATCTGCAATCTCTGACAACGAGTTCACTTTGATAAAATGATCAGCGTTCGCTGACTGCCAGGTGCCAAGATGTGTGGTAGTTGTTACCAGAATTGTTTTAAACGATCCCTCATTGGAAGATGCTGTCAATAATTCTCTGGCAGCTCTGAACAATGCAGTCGTCTTGCCTCCAGCACCCACAAAAGCCAGGCTTGATGGATGCGAATACCTGAGTGCTTCGATTAATTGCATGGATATCCTACAATTTCACCTGGCGTCATCTAGAAACCAGTATGATTTTGTTAAAATGATCACACTATGTCCATAAATGAGGTCGGAGCTCAGGTTTTGATAGGATTGCCTCAAGCACCCCCCCTCCAATCGCAAGCGCTTTATCAGAGACATGATTGCATAGCTGAGGATCATTCCGTGGATCCAAATCTCCAATTTTCATCCCTTGGCGCACTTCAACATCTGGATGAATTAAGCCCCGCAATACACCTTTAAATGGTCCATTGATTGGCTGACCATTGATCGCAGCGATCAGCTCACCCTCCTCGACAAAATCACCGATGGTTTTATTTGGAACCAATAAACCTTCAACCGGAGAATACAAAGCCCTTTCAGTTAGTTTCTCTCTCACTGGCTCTGGAATTCCACTATCAGATAGGGTTGGTCCATCCCAAAGAACCCTTCCCAGCCAGGGTCCCCGCTGTGTTTCGATGGCTGCGTGGCAATTCGCCCCTCCGATAAACCCTGGGCCTAAGCCAACATATAATTTTGCTGTGTGTCTCAGTGCCTCAGGAGCAGTTTTTAATATGCGAGCATCCACAATCACTGATGGATGGACAGCCTGGATAGATTTCGCCTCCGGATCGATGATTACAGGTATCCGACCTTTTGCGAGAAGCTGCAGTATCCGTAATGGGTCATCAATCTCATTGACCCGTTTAGCGATGATACCTTCTAATGTCATTTCTCCGGTGTAGACTGCTTCACCAAAGCTCGCTAACCGCCTGACCGCCAATGGTTTGGGTAATTCTGTAATTACAACCTTGAAGCCAGATTTATACAAGCGGAATGCCACTCCACTTGCCAGATCTCCACCACCACGAATTAAAACTATCATAATCTTCCCAAGCCTTTTAAGACACGTTCTGGAGTGAGGGGGAATTCAAAAAACCAAACCCCTGTCGCTTGGTGCAGAGCATCAATTACTGCTGGAGCTAAAGGCAGGAATGGCATCTCAGCCATGCCTCTTGCTCCATATGGACCAATCGGGTCACCATATTCCAGGATGACCGCCTTAATTTGATCTGGTACATCCTTAACCGTTGGGATTAAATATGTTGATAACAATGGCGTTAATACACACCCATCTTTCTGGATAAAATTTTCCAAAATAGCATATCCTGATGCTTGCACCACCCCCCCCTCGATTTGGCCTTGAACATTTAGGGGGTTTACTGCTCGTCCCACATCATTTACTGAAATCACTTCTAAAATTCGGATCAATCCGGTTTCAACATCCACCTCAAGTGTCACGCCCTGGGCGACATATCCATACGCAAAATTCGGTTCCGATTTACCAGTTTGCGGATCCAATGGTGTGGTTCGGGGTGGCCTATATTGATAAGTTGCGATTGCTGGACGTTCTTCTGCTTTCCATTTTTCCAGTGCTAATTCACATGCACCTTTGATTGAATTCCCAGCCATAAATGTCATTCGTGAAGCTGATGCACTGCCAGAATCCTCAGTAAAGGCGGTATCTGATGCGATCAATCGGATTTTTCCTATGGGCATCCCCAAAGTTTCAGCTGCTATCTGCACCATGATGGTATGTGCACCTTGACCAACATCTGCCCCGGCATGGTGCAAGATAACCTGCTCGATCTCAGCACCACCCAGAATTTCTACGGTAGCAATAGATTGTTCTGGTGCACCAAAAGAAAATCCGACATTCTTAAACGCACAGGCAAAACCTGTCCCACGCAGCAGGTAAGGCTTATTGGAAGACTGGTGTGATATCTTGGATTGGCTTACTTCAATCCCACATTTTTCAACCACTTTTCCAATGGTCACACCTTTAGGCAGTGGGGTTCCGACGGATAAAAAAGCGCCTTCAGTTAATACATTCTTCTTTCGGATCTCAACCCGGTCTATCCCAAGCTTCTCAGCCAGCCGGTTCATTTGGGTTTCAGCAGCAAATGCGCCTTGAGGTCCACCAAAACCCCTGAAAGCACCATTTGGAAGGTTATTGGTATACACAGCGTATGAATCGACTTTAACATTCGGGATTTCATACGGTCCCGTACACATCAGGGTTGCATTACCTAACACTTTAGTGGAGGTATACGCATATGCTCCACCATCTGCAATGACTTCAACCTCCGCAGCCAGGATTTTTCCTTCATTACTAGCCCCCCAGCGCGTTTTTAAAATGTAAGGATGTCGTTTATGATGACCTATAATGGATTCTTCCCTGCTCCAAATGATCTTTATCGGTCGGTCAATCCCGCGTTGATGTAATCTCCATGCTGCCATTGCCAAAACGATTTGAACTGACATGTCCTCCCGTCCCCCAAAAGCACCGCCGATGGCAGGATAGATTACTCGCACCTCCTCGGCGGGAATATTAAGCGCATGGGCGATCTGCTGCTGATCTTCATGGGTCCATTGACCTGCGACCTGAATAGTAACCCGACCCTCTTCATCTAAATATCCCAACCCTGCTTCAGGCTGTAGATAAGCGTGTTCCTGGCTTGGTGTATGATATTCTCCTTCGATAATGACGTCCGCTTTAGCAAATCCATCCTCCACATTTCCTTTGCGAATGCGGTAATGACAGAAGATGTTCGAACCGCGATCTGAATGCAGCAAAATCGCATCCTCCTGCATCGCTTTTACCATATCAGTAATGACCGGCAGATCTTCATAATCAACCTTGATCAAGTTGCGACCTTTGGCTGCAATGTCTTCTGTCTCCGCCACCACCAGCGCAACCTGATCTCCAATAAATCGTACCCGATCAGTATATGGTTTATTGGATCCCGGACCACATAAAACAGGTTGGTCATTATAAATCAACCCGTATTCATTGACAGGTATATCCTTTGCGGTAAAAGTAGCAATCACACCTGGCAGAGCATCCGCTTGTGTTGTGTCAATCGAGTGGACGATTGCATGCGGTCGCTCTGCGAATAAAATCTTCATGTACGTCTGATCAGGCATATTGATATCACCTGGGTATAGCGTTTCCCCTATCACTTTACCCCGAGCATCTATGCGATGGATGGGTTGTCCGATGATAGTCATACTGTGCTCCATAAGCGTAATATCTTATCAGGTTTCATTCTACAATTATTATACTCTGCAAGCAATTTCAATATCTACAAAAAATTCCCTCCGGTATCGATAGAAGGGAATTAGAATTTGTAAGGTTATGGGTGGTAAATTAATCTGCCGGTAAAGTTGATTCCTGTGCAAGAAATGGGTCGAATTCCTGTTCGAGCTCTTCACGGAATTGTTGGGTATATAATCGATAATAATGCCCTCTCGCACGTAATAATTCAACATGCGTGCCTATTTCAGTGATGCGACCATCTTCGACCACGATGATCCTGTTAGCGCGTTTGATCGTTGATAGACGATGAGCAACGATAAAACTTGTTCGTCCTTGCATCAGATTTTCCATGCCTCGTTGAATAAGTGCTTCCGTCAGTGTGTCCACTGAGCTTGTGGCTTCATCCATGATGAAAATATCCGGATTTGCCAATATTGCTCTGACGATGCTTACCAGTTGTTTTTGTCCTACCGAAAGCAGATTGCCACCTTCACCAACGTTCTGTTCGTACTTTTTCTCAAAATTTATGATGAAATCGTGGGCACCTGCTAACTTGGAGGCTTCTTCGACATCGGTATCCGTGGCATTCAAACATCCATAACGAATATTCTCTCTTATCGTTCCAGAAAACAAGTGGGGAGTTTGCAATACGATTCCCACTCGAGATTGAATGCTGTGCATCGTGAACTCGGTATAATCGCGCCCATTGAAGCGTATCACACCCCGCTTTGGCTCATAAAAACGGCAAAGCAGGTTGACGATTGTGGTTTTTCCACCCCCGGTCGGTCCAACCAGGGCAATCATCTCGCCAGGCTTTACTTTCAAGGAGAAATCGGTCAATACAGGTTTCCCGTCCTCGTAAGTGAAATCCACATGGTCAAATTCGATCGTACCTCTGATCGTACCTGGGTCTATTGAATCCGGACGATCATAAACCTCAGGGACAGAATCGAGCAAAGTAAAGATACGTTCAGCTGAAGCGATGGAATGTTGCATCTCAGCATATACCCGCGCCAGGTCTTGAATAGGCCACATCATAAAGGTCAGGTAGCTAACAAAAGCTTGAATCCCACCAATGGTCATTATCCCAATATTGGCTTGCAATCCTCCATACCCAACGATGAAACCTAATGCCAATGCTGATATGATTTGTACCGTAGGCAGGAATAATGCTGATAACCAGGCAGCATGATAACTAGAGCGGTACATCTCATCGGTCAGCACCTTAAATTCCTTTAGATTTTCATCTTCCCGTCCCAACGCTTTCACCACCCTGACCCCACTGATATTCTCATTATATGAGCCGGTTATTTTGGAGTTTGCACGGCGTGATTTGCGGAACTCAACCAAAATTCGCTTACGGAATTGGATTGCAATAGCGAGCAGAATGGGAATTGTCACCAAAACTATTAGCGCCAGCCTCCAATTGATGATCATCATAAATATGGTAGAGGTGGTGATATTCATAATTGCCCAGGTGCTGTCCACTAAGCCCCATGTGACCAGGTCTGAGACACGACCTGAATCGGAGGTCACTCTTGCAATCAACCTGCCGACGGAGGTTTGGCTGTAAAAAGCTAATGATAATTCCTGGAGATGGTCGAACATGGACTTGCGCAAGTCATATTGAATGCGCTCTCCCAAGACGCCTGCCAGGAAAATGAAAGAGAATACACACCCTGCTTGAACTAATATCAAACCTCCATATAAGCTTAGAATACGAACTAACGCTTGACGGTTCTGTGCGACAATCCCCTGATCAATAATGCCTTTGTTAAGATAGGTGAATACTGCATCCAAGATGGATGTGAATGCAATCATTACCCAAAACCCAGCCACCCAGCGTCGGTGGGGTTTTGTCAGTCCTAGAATCCGGAAGAGTGTTTTACCCGTTATCTGATTGGAATATTCGTCTTCTTCTAGTTCGATTTCAGCCACTTTTTAATCTTTCGCCATACTTTGTGTTATTTCCATCTTCAGTTCCTCATCAATTCGAGTCTGAAGATCGTATATTTTTCGGTACATGCCATCCTGGGCAAATAATTCTTTATGTATCCCTTTTTGAATTATCTTCCCTTTTTCCATGACAAGGATCAGGTCTGCACCCATCACACTTTGGATGCGGTGAGCAATAATGAAAGTTGTCCTTTTCGGAGTTAGACCCGTTAGGGCATCACGGATGTACGTTTCAGTCTCTGTATCGACAGAGGAGGTGGAATCATCGAGTATTAATAGGCGTGAATCCTTTAAGATCGTACGGGCAATTGTCACGCGTTGCTTCTGACCTCCGGAAAGTGTCACACCCTTTTCTCCAACCAAAGTATCATACTCTTTAGGAAAAGTAATAATCACATCATGTATTGCTGCTGAAGAAGCTGCATCCTCAATATCAACCTGAGGAACTTCTCGACCCACACCATAGGTAATATTTTCTCGGATAGAGCGAGAAAAAAGGAACGGTTCCTGTTCTACAATCCCCACTTGACTGCGGAGATATTCTCTGGGATAGTCTTTCAATTCCACACCATCCAGTTTTATACTTCCCGTGGTGTAGTCATAGAATCGAGGGAGTAAATTCACCAGAGTAGTCTTTCCAGAGCCGGTTGATCCTAGTAATGCCACAACCTGACCTGGCTGGCAGGTAAAGCTTATATCTTCTAATACAGGTGGATTTTTCTCATATGCGAAACCAACTTTATCGAATATCAACTCACCACGGACTGGCTGATTGGGGTGATACGTGCCTTCAGTCAATGGCTCGCGTTTTTGTTTAATAATTTCCATCACACGGCCATAAGAAACCAAGCCAGTAGAAGTCTGCACAATTAACCGTCCAAGGTTTCGCATTGGCCAGATTAACCATCCTACCAGCCCTGCATACGCCAGGTATGTGCCAACGGTGATCTGACCATTGATTGCCATGGTGGCGGCAATAAAGAAACCGGTAAGCATCTGAAAGCTGCAGGCAATATCTGAGATCGGCCAAAAGAGAGACTGCATGGTGAGCAATTTCCGTCCTCGGATATATTTCTCCCAGTTCACAGTATTAAACTTGTCCATCTCATAATCTTGCCTGGCAAATGCTTTGACTACACGAACACCAGCTAGATTTTCCTGCAAAGTGGTGGAAAGGATTGCTTCTTGTTCCTGATAGGCTTCGTAGGCTTTCGTAACTTTCCTAAAGAACCATACAGATGTCACAATGATGATCGGTACAATGATGATGGAAATTAATGCTAATTTGGTATTTAATTCCAAGATGGCCGCTAAATTTATCACAAAGAGCAAGATGATTCTCCCCACTCCGATGGCTTGCTCGCTGTAAAATCTCCGTTGAGCGTCTACATCTGAAGTACAGCGTTCGATCAACTCACCAGTTGGAGTTTTGTCGTGGTAGGAAAAATCCAGATGCTGAATATGATCAAATAGATAATTTCTAAGCCGGCGGGTAATCCCTTCAGCGGTATATGCTGCCAACCGACCAGAGAAGTAACTAAAGCTTCCCTCCAGGCTGGCTAATCCTAAAAATCCGAACGCAATGATGATCAGGGTGCGGTTAAGATCACCGCCTAACCCATAATTACCTTGATCCAAGACTTTATCGATAAAATAGCGCAGCAATAGAAAGGTAGCTGTCTTTGAAGAGGCGGCAACCGCAAGGCTGACGGTAGCTCCAGCGTACTGCAACCGAAAACCGCTCATCATCCTCCACAAACCTATTATCCGGTTCGTGGAGAAAGCTTTGCTAAAATCATATTCATGAGCGGGAGCTTCAAGCTTCAACGAATCCCTCCAGAATAGTAATTTGAACGCAGTCTGCTAGTTTACTTGAATTTATAAGGAAAGTCAAACTTTAGTTCTTACAGCGAGTGGGCTTATTGAATATTTTGGACCAATCTTACCCCCAGTAAAATGATCGACCCACCTACCAGCGTCATGAATAATATACTTTCACCTAAAATTGCCCAGGCTACTATTACAGCTACTAGTGGTTCCATATATAGAAAAGCACCAATCTGTGAGGCTGGTAGTGCCTGAAGCCCATCATACCAGGCGATATACGCCAGACCTGAGCAGAATATTCCTAAAAAACCGACACCAATCAAGCTCGACCAGGTTAAATGACCTAGCTCAGAAATACCTCCTCCAGTAAAGAATAGAATGGAAGTGAACAGCCACCCAATCGCCATGACAAAAAACATCATCTGGGTAGCCTGGTATTTTTTTAGGCCGCGGCATGATAAGATTGAAAATACTGCCCAGTTAGGAGCACTAATTAGAATTAAGATATCTCCTTGTGTTTCAAAGTAACCACTGAACAGATCGCTGATGTTACCTTTGCTAACCACCAGCAGCACCCCCAACGCTGCCAGGATGATTCCTGAGACTTGCAGCCAACCAAGCTTTTCATGTAAAAATAACCAGCTGAGGATTGCAATAAATACGGGTGTGGTTGCCACGATCCAGGCAGTCGTCGATGCTTGAACCGTCAACAAGCCAGTAGATTGCAGCCACTGGTGGAATGTTATCCCTAAAAAACCCAATAGCCCAAAATATAGCCACTCTTGCTTTTGGGGTAATGAAAATTGGTGCCTCATTCTTGTGGCAATCCCCAGAATGATGACTCCGATTGCGAATCGGAGCCAAACAACGGTCACTGGGGAGAGATCCCGTAATGCAAGTTTGGTCGCAATAAATGATGCCCCCCAGACAATCACTGCGAACGTGACTTCGATGTAAGCGGTAATGTGCTTCCGGTTCATAACTTCCGGATTATACCGCTTCATTCTAATTGAATGGATTCATTACCTGACACATTGCACCTGCTTATTCTTGACAATTGCACTTGACCCAAATAACACCTGCCATTACACTATCTGGACAATAGTTAATCACCGACCATAATCTTCAATGAGGAAAATATGTTTGATATCCCAGATTCAGAAATTCTACCCACCGCTATGGAACATAGTTTTTGGACGTGGTCAGCTCAAGCGAGGGTTTCCCCTATCCCAGTGACGCATGCTAAAGGAGTCTATTTTTGGGATGCTAATGGAAAACGCTACCTTGATTTCAATTCAATGACGATGTGTGTGAATATTGGTCATGGTGATGAGCGCGTGATCAATGCCATCATAGAACAAGCAAAAGCGTTGCCTTATGCTGCTCCTGGAATGGCGACAAAACCACGAGCGATCTTGGGTAATTTGCTAACGGAAATCACACCGGGTAACCTGGATCACTTCATGTTCACTTTGGGTGGTGCCGATGCCAATGAAAATGCAGTCAAGCTGGCACGCGGCTACACTGGCAAACATAAAATCCTCACCCGCTACCGCTCATACCATGGTGCTACTGCTGGAGCCATGGCACTGACGGGTGACCCGAGGCGCCTTCCATGGGAGCCGAATTTGATGCCAGGGGTCGTGCATTTCCTCGATCCCTATCGATATCGCTCAACGTTCCATCGCTCAAATCCGAATATATCTGAAGCAGATTTCACCCAGGATTACCTAAATCACCTGGAGGAAATAATTCAATATGAAGGTCCCAATTCAATTGCAGCGATCTTGCTGGAATCTGTCACAGGTACAAATGGGATCATCATTCCCCCGGAAGGGTATATGCAAGGTGTGCGCGCCCTTTGTGACAAGTACCATATCCTGCTCATCGCTGACGAAGTTATGAGTGGATTTGGTCGGACCGGCAAGTGGTTCGCGGTTGATCATTGGAATGTCGTGCCAGATTTAATGACCATGGCAAAAGGTCTCACTTCAGCCTATGCACCTCTAGGCGCGGTAGGAATGAAGCCAGAGATTGCAGCTGCATTCAACAATATTACTTACCAGGGTGGATTGACTTATACTTCTCATCCCATTTCTCTTGCAGCTGCAATTGCCAATATTAAAGTGATGCAGGAGGACCATCTCATAGAACACACCCACGAGATGGGTCCCGTCCTTCATCGGATGCTGACAGATTTAGGCGAGCAGCATCCATCCATCGGTGAAGTGCGTTCCATCGGATTGTTTGGCATCGTCGAGCTTGTTCGCAATCGTAAAACGAAAGAGCCACTGGCTCCATGGAATAGTAGCAGTCCGGAAATGATTGCCTTACGAAAAGAGTTGTTAGAAAATGGCCTTTTTTTAGACATCCATTGGCATACCTTGCTGATCATCCCGCCATTAATCATTACAGAGGAACAGCTTGCGGAAGGATTCGCTATTTTGGATAAAGCATTATCGAGCACTGATAAATCTCTTGAAGAAAAATGACTCCCTCTGTATCAATTCCCGGTCCCGCCTCTCGAATAATCACAACTCGGCTGGTCATTCGATAACTGGAACCAAAAGACGCTACCGTGTTAGGGGTGCTATAGAAGATAGTTTGGACCACCTTCTTCCTTGGATGCCTTGAGCAAAACAATGGCCATTGAGTCTCCAGGAGCGGACCGAGCTCTTGCGTAAATGATGTAGGAATCTCGATTTAGGGGACGATTTTGAATATTGTATCTTTGCTTATTAGACTTTTTCCTGATATTTGATGAGAGACCCGCAAATTATAGACAAGGATTTCCCTGAAGCATTTCTGGACAGGATAGCAGGATTCTTGGGGAGTGAATACAACGAGTTCCTCTCCAGCCTCCGCCATCCTGCGATAATAGGACTGAGGGTCAATATCCTTAAAATTACAGCCAATGAATTCATCCATAGATCATCATTAAAACTATCCCCTGTTCCATGGTGTTTAAATGGTTTCATTGTCGGCTCTGGTGAAGAAGGAACCATTCAAGTCTTGCATGGAACGCATCCATATCATAGTGCGGGCTTGTATTATTTGCAGGAACCATCAGCTATGGCTGCTGCAGAAACATTGGCTCCCCGACCTGGTGAAAAGATACTTGATCTTGCAGCTGCTCCGGGCGGGAAAGCCACTCATTTGGCTGCAATAATGAATAATGTGGGTTTGCTGGTTGCCAACGAAATCCACCCAAAACGTGTGTGGGATTTGGCTGAGAATCTGGAACGTTGTGGTGTAACCAACGCCATTGTGGTAAATGAGACTCCTCAACGATTGGCAGACCATTTTGGTGAATATTTTGATCGGGTGTTGCTCGACGCTCCATGTTCAGGGGAAGGGATGTTCCGAAAAAGCGAGGTATCCCGCAGAGAATGGAAGCCAGAACTGGTACGTAGCTGCGCCATTCGACAATCTATTATCCTCGAACAGGCAGCTCGTATGGTCAAGCCGGGGGGTCGCATTGCTTATACTACCTGTACGTATTCGCCCGAAGAAAATGAAGGTGTCATTGATGGATTTTTGGTGCAACATCCAGAGTTTGATCTTGAAATAATCCCTAATGTTCCAGGTTATTATCCTGCCCAACCAGAATGGATTAGTCTCTCACCGGATAATCGGGTAAATCTTGCCATTCGAATATGGCCCCACCGCACCCAAGGGGAAGGTCATTTTATCGCCTTATTACTAAAGCGTGATTCTTCTGGGAAGTATCCAAGCAATGATCTGACTAAAACGGGATTATTATCAAATCGACACACAAAAGTAAAGAGTTCAGGCAAAGCCAAGTCCTTCCTGGATGATTTTTGCCGAGCTAATCTGACTATTGCATTTGATGGTTCAAAGTTAATGATTAACGGATCCTACATTTATCAAGTGCTGGATGATTCACCCGAGTGCACAGGTCTTCATGTAATTCATCCTGGGTGGTGGTTGGGGTCCATCAATAAAGGACGCTTCACCCCGTCGCACTCTTTGGCTATGGGTATTAAATGTGATCAAGCAAGACATCTCCTTACACTTACCCCCGGTGATCAACGACTTTCCGCTTATTTTAAAGGAGAAAGCTTAACAAATTCAGGTGTGGATGGTTGGGTATTGGTATCTGTGGACGGTTACCCTGTCGGTTGGGGAAAACGGGTTCAAAATGTAATCAAGAATTTTTACCCCCACGGTCTCCGTCGATTAGCTTGATCGATGGTGATTTATTATGGAAGAATACGTCTTAATTGATTTGTAGATCGAACCAATTATTGCTAATTCGCTTTTTATTGATTAAATCTGGATTTCTCTAATTGAAATATTCGTCGCAACACCGCTACTGACGATGCGTAAGTCGAGTCCATTCCATAATAAGACAGACTCCCTGCTCCCAGATTCTTACCTTTCCCCATTGGATTATCTGAAACGTAGTGAATGATCCCTACATCAAAGGGTACTTCGTATAGATTGACAATTTCATTTACCGGATGCCTTTGAGGGCGATACATCTCATAAACCGCAGATAAATATGGACCAGCTTCCATCTCGATATCGGTATAACCCTCACGATAAAATACTTCCATATAGCGTGAGTTCTGCAGGAACGTCCCCCTGACAGAGACACATTTTTGGTTATCAAGCACCGTTCCATACATTAAGTAAGGTGTGACATGTGCGGCATTAAAGCAATTTCGAAAGAGATAGGTGTTTTTTGAATGTTCATCATGGACAACATTGGGAATAACGATATCTCCAATGGCGCCGTTCAAGGATGCGGACTTCCCCATGATATAAATTCCCAAGATCTTTTCAACATGCTCAGAGACCTCTGATAAGATGTTATACGCGGCCATTCCCAAGGGATAATCAATATTCAAAAGGACAGCATCGCTTTTAGCTAAAAAGGATAGGTCACCGTCCTGTAACCTTGGATCAAGGGTATCAGGGCAGATACGATTTAACTCAATAATCTGTGCATCTACGTCAAAACTATGCTCACTTGACACACGTAATATTCCGCAGTCAATTTCGGCTTCTTGTTGATCATTAATAAAAGCAATTCCTCGACTCGTTTGCTGAAATTTTTTCAAAATATAGTATAAAAAGTTTTCCTGGCTAGAAATGACCTGCAGGGCTTGGATATTTTCCCACTCTTCTTGCAGTTCACGATTATTTATTTCATTCAAGTAATCGATCAGTTTCTTTTTATTTTTAAACGCATACCCTGATATCAGGTTAACCAGGCTATGCGGATTGCTGGAGATAAAATATACAGGTCGATCGATCAACTCCTGGCAAACCTGAGCAATACGTTCCCACCAAATGTCAGTTGCCCGGCGATATTCCACCAGAGATCCGTTCAGCAGCCTGACTTTTAGTCTACGGGGTGTTGCAGCAATTTGCTTTAGGTTATTTTCAAAATCATAACCCCACACCGTTCTAAGGCGTTCTATATCCTCCACCGATATATTCAAAGCTTGAGCTAACTCATGCATCGTAGTATCTATATTCTTATTATTAGAACGGTCTAGCGATACAAATATGGAATTACCGTGCAATAATAAATGGATTTTATTCCACTCGATTTGATAAGCAGTCAGGGTAGGGATCACATCATCAATATCACTGACGCTGGCAACAAAACATGCCAGTGTATCTATTCCATTAAAAAAGCACCGCCTTCGACGGGCAGCAGCATTGACCGGTTTCCAGCTTTCTATATCATTGAAACCTGCTCTAGAAAATACTTCAATACTTTGACCTAAAACTACCAGCTCAACTTTATGGATACATACTGGTAGCCTGAGTAAACAATACAAAAATGCCGACATATCTGGTACTGTTTCCCGGACTAAAGGATGCAACAACGATATCACACCTGCATGAGCTTCTTCCAATGATCGGATCTGCACATCAGCCGAGGAACGCAATAATGAATAATACGTACGCAGGTATAATTCCACCTCTTCAGAAGCAGTGCTGGGTACAGTTCTTTCCATATAAATTTTTACCTTCGTACACTGTTTGGGGGGACGTCGAATGGTCCGTATCGAGGTGGGCCGGCGACCTTATACAAAAGAGCGTAAACAAATGCCATCACTCCATACCCAAGAAAGGTGAAGATGATTGTAAAGAAAAGCTGACCAAGAACAAACCCGGTTGAAGCAAAATACCGATTAATCGGTGCAATCACTCTGTCTATCTCCACAACATGTGTATATGGGATGGCTACCACCGTGGATAGCTCCCATGGTAGTTCTATCTTAAAATTACTATGGAGAAATAATGTTGTTCCATACCAAGACATGATTGGGATAAGGATGAATAAAACACACCCGATACCCCGCCACACTGGATTTACTTTCCAACGTCGTTCTGCATTCTCTCTACGATACTGTTGTGATGAGAAACCCATCATTCACCTCCGGATTCTGTTAACCAAATCCATGTCCTGGTTTAGTTATTTTGTGCAGCTTGTTCTACAGCAGCCACAATCGAGTAATAGCCTGTGCAGCGGCATAAATTACCGCTGATTGCTTCCTTGATTTCATCGCGGTTAGGTCGTCTGATTTCATCCAGTAACATCACTGAAGACATAATAAACCCTGGTGTGCAATAGCCACATTGCACAGCTCCCTTGTCGATGAAAGCTTGTTGGACGGGATGCAAGTTCCCATCCCGCATGATGCCCTCTATCGTCACTATATGTGCCCCATGTGCACGAACGGCCGGCACTAAGCAGCTCATCACTGCCATTCCATCCAAAAAGACAGTACATGCCCCACACTCACCCTCTGCACAACCCTCCTTGGTTCCAATCAATCCAGCTTCCTCACGCAATAACCTTAATAACGATTTATTGTAACCCGATATAAATTTATAATCCTTGCCATTGATTTTTGTTTCGAGTGCTGGATCCATCTGACCTGATTTATGATGGATGTTTTGTTTTAATCCCTCGGTGTCATTAAAGTGATATCCATGTCGATCTGAACAAGCTCGTAACAAAACCGGGTGTTTAGGGTAACCAACTGTTTCTTCATTCTTAGTCAAAGTACTTAATACCCGTTTTACACACATGCGTACCATTTCAAGACGATACACCTGTGAGCTGCGAATATCACCAATGGGTCGGGCAGCTGCTCGAGATAACTCGGCAGCTTTTTCGATAGTCTCATCATTAAGCATCCTGCCCCGTAAAAAGTCCTCAGCTTCTTTGGCATGCACTATCAGAGGAGCAACTGCTCCCAAAGTGATTGTTGCACTATTAATTCGCATACCGTCGTATGTCAGAATAGCAGCACAATTAACCAATGATATCGCCTGGGCTTTTCTCAAACCCAGCTTATAAAATGTCCCTCTCTGGTTAGGTTTGAGAGCCGGGAAGATAATATCCACTAACATTTCATCAGCCTGCATGGCATTAAGTCTTACCCCCGTGTAGAACTCTACCAATGGAACTTCGCGTACACCACGCATGGATTGCAGTACTACCTTTGCATTTAATCCAATCAGTGGTGGGATGGTGTCATTTGCAGGTGAAGCAGTAATTAAATTACCTGCAACCGTACCTCGATTTCTAATTTGTGGGGCACCAACTTCCCAACACGCTTTTGCAAGCGGAAACGCTTGTTTGATAATAATTTTCGAGGCAGCACATTGACCATGGGTCACAAGAGGACCCAAGTGGATCAGGTTGTTCTCATCCAATCTGATCTGGTCTAACCCATTTATCCGGGTCACGTCAACTAATGTCTTTATCCCCTTCCTAATCCCTCGCTCCATTTCAAGCATTAAATCTGTCGCCCCTGCAATGATTCGCGCTTCTTTACCCTCTTCAGCCAGTATCCGAGTAGCATCATCGATTGAAATTACACTATGATAATCTTGCCACATGTCATCTCCGATTAATGCTCGTGCAGCTTAATAATCTCTGCCATAATACTCACAGCGATCTCCTCCGGGGTTTCAGCATGAATTTCCAATCCGATTGGAGAATGTATTCTTTCAAGCAGCTTGGAAGGTACACCGGCATCCAGTAGCTTTTTTGACGTGGTGGCCCAACGCCTCTTGGATCCAATTACCCCGATGTAGCCAGCATCAGATTCCAACAAGGATGGCAGTCCGTGTACATCCACATCCATTCCTCGTGTGGTTAAAACAATGTAGGTCCAGGGATTGATTTTTAAATGGCTGGATAGTTCCTGTAAAGGCAGTGGGTAAAACTCATCTGCCTCCGGCACCGCCTGTGGATTGCAGAAATCCGGTCGATCATCGGTGACGGCGACAATAAATCCCAGCCATTTTGCCAGGTGGGCGACTGCCTTGCCCACATGCCCCACTCCAACTACGACTAAAACAGGTTTAGGTATGATGGGTTCCACATAAATCTCCACTTGACCACCACAGACTCCAGGGTCTCCACGTTCAGGATCAGCCATATTATATGTCAACAATCGTGGTGTTTTATCATCCATCGACTTTTTGGCTTCCTTAATAACACGATTTTCGACTTCTCCACCCCCAACAGTACCTATGATATGCCCATCGGGATAAACCAACATTTTACTGGTCACATGCCGAGGAGTGGAGCCCTTACTCTTAATAATCGTGCATAGTGCTCCTGTCCCATTATTATTTTCGATTTCGATTAAAGCTTGGAAAAGGGTCATATTACGTAAAATCCATTAAACTTGTTATTAAATCTATTCTTCCAATAAACCTAAGACTACGGGTAGTAATTGCTTTTTTCGGGAGACAACACCATCAGCTTGAAGAGTTCCATCCTGAAGGTGCGGGTAAGGCAAATCATCCAATATTGGAGGAGGATTAACCAGAACCATGCGACTGGAGTTACCAACCACATCGGTCACCATGAGCATGGCAAAGTCGAGACCACGTTGTTCCCGAAGTGAGTTGAGTGCCGCGGTTACACGTTCCAGGTTGTCGGTCAGCTGCATCTGATTTGTAACTTCTGCTTGTGCGATCGCGAAAGTAAACTCACCTGATTTGTATAATTTTAGGTCTGAAGTGACAATTTCCATCGCATCACGCGATTCCAATCCAACTCCAGCTTGAATGATTGCTTTTCCATAGGATTCGATCGATTCTCCGGTAAGCGGACCCGGTCGTTTAAATGCCCATCGTCCAAGACGATCTGCTGCGAGTTGATCTCTTGGAGTCGTGGTGGGTGAAGTCAGGACCAGCGTATCCGATAATAAACCTGCCAATAACATCCCTGCCAGGGCTGGTGGAGCACTCAACCCTGCATCCTCGATCCGCTCTGAAATCAATGTGCTGGTGCTGCCAACAATGTCAACGGTAAATCGTATGGGGATATGGGTTGAATGGTTGCCCAGTCGATGATGATCCAGGATTTCCAACAACTCAGCCTCTTCCACTGCGCCTAAAGCCTGACCTGGCTCATTATGGTCAACCAGGATTACCTTGATGCGGGGTGGGTTAAGTACATCTCGTTGTCGCGTGACGCCATAATAATGACCTATTTCATCAACAACGAGAAATTCATTGTACTCCTCTCTCAAAATACGATGAATGACATCCCTGATCCGGGTACTAGATTGGAAACACGGGACTTTTTTATCACAGGCTTCAAGGCAGTTTTGGATTAAGAGGTCCGTGATTTGTATCTCCTTCCGTTCGGGATGTGGACCAACCAACCTGCTTAAGTACTGGAATAAGCTAAATCCTGTGATTAACCCTAGCGGCATACCATCCTCGGACACAACGGGAGCAATCCCTCCAGTTCGGTTTGCAATCACCCATGCATCCCGTAATGGACTATCAGGTGTAATGGTATCGAGGCGGTGAGAAACTGCTTCAAATCGGGGAGATGCATCGGTTAGTAAGAATGGTGGATCAAGCCCAAGGCGTTTTAGGATCCAGGTGGTTTGCGGATTAATGGCACCCGCACGGGCAGCGATAGTATCCGTTCCATCGCGTTCCTTTAATAACCAGGCATATCCCATGGCGGCTGCAATTGAATCAGTGTCGGGATTTACATGTCCAATGACATAAACTCGATCCACCATTGTTTAATCCATTCTTGCCTGTGATTGAGGTATCTACTTGGTCGAATAAACCTAAGATTGAATTATCCTACAATTTGTTACTCTCTACGGTGCCGGTCATTTTTAAGGCTCTCCATACTTTTTCGGGAGTAATTGGATTTTGATCGATATTCACTCCCGAATTATTATTGATGGAAAGACTTGCATCCAAGACAGCATTTGCAATCGCAGGTGCGATCCCATCCATTGGGATTTCTGCTACTGCTTTTACCCCAAACGGATGACTCGGTTCAAAGGTTTCCACGAATATTGTTTTTAGCTCAGGCATTTCATGCGCCTGAAAGATATGGTAATCCTTCAAATCCCGCTCCCGGGTATTTCCACTCTCATCATAGGTCATTTCCTCACATACGGCGTATCCCAAAGCTTGGGTCATTCCCCCCTCAATTTGGCCGGAGGCAGTCAGTGGGTTTACGATAATGCCAGAATCCACTGCAGAGACTAATTTATCTACGGTGATCTGACCAGTTTCAATATCTAAAGTCACCTCTGCAAATTGGGCTTCGAAGGGGGTGGGAGCGACTGGAGAATAATATGATGCAATTGCCATGATTTGCTCCTGTTCGGAATGGTGCAATGACTCACATGCGATCTCAGCCAATGTGAGCGTTCGCCCATCGGGTGCAATTGCACAGCGATTGGATAATTCGATTTCTTGTGGATCTACAGCCTTAGTAGAGCCATCATTACTATTGAACATTTTCGCCCCTCTAGCTTTTATCCTTTCAGCCACTTGTTTGGCAGCTCTCACTACAGCCAACCCTGAAATATATGTGGTGCTCGAAGCATAAGCACCTTTATCGAATGGCGTGAAATCAGTGTCTGATGAATACACGATCACATCTTCCAATGGCACGCCCAAAACTTCTGCAGCCATCTGGCCTAGAACTGTATCGGAACCTGTCCCTAAGTCTGTTGCTCCAACAAGTAGATTAAATGACCCATCATCATTAATCTTGATGCTTGCACCACCCATGTCCAGGTATGGAATGGCTGTCCCTTGGAGTACCAGCGCCACTCCAATTCCTTTCCGCAGGTATGGTTTACCATGTACCAGATGCCAATCGGGGTTGTTGTACTTTTGGTCCCATCCGATGGTGGCTCTACCTTCGTTAGTACATTCAATTAATCCACATGTTTGGATGATTTCAGGACGAGGTGCTCTTCCTTCACTCCAGGCAGTGCTGAAGGGTTGCTGCTCACCTTTCCTCAAAGTGTTTTTAAGCCTGAACTCAATTGGGTCAAGCCCGAGCATTCGAGAAATTTTTTCCATATGACGTTCAACTGCCCAAAATCCTTGGGGCACCCCATAACCTCTGTATGCCCCTGCAGGGGGATGGTTGGTGTAGATAATATCAGCATAAAATCGGATGTTTGGAGCTTTCCGATATTTTCCATCACCAACATATAATGCCATGGATTTGTGCCCCGTGTTCCCAGTGACGGTGAGTGCATGACATCCATAAGCACCCGTATCGGTTAATGCGTACATCTCATTGGCGGTGATAGTGCCATCATTATTCACCCCGGTCTTCATGTGCAGTCGCATTGGATGGCGTGATCGAGAAGCAATGAACTCCTCCTCACGCGTATACTCATAAATCACTGGACGCCGTGTTGCGATGGTCAGATGAGCCGCGACATCTTCGATCATTACCTCCTGTTTCCCACCGAAACCACCTCCAATCCGTGGTTTGATTACCCTGATCCGCTTAACAGGTAATCCTAGGACAGGTGCCAGGATACGCCTGGCGTGGAATGGGACCTGAGTACTCGTCCGTACCACCAAACGATCATCTTCATCCCAATAAGTGATCACCACATGAGGTTCGATGGAGACCTGTTGTACCTTTGAGACTGTATAGTCGCCTTCGATCACATGGTCTGCTTCGGCAAATCCTTGCGCTACATTTCCGATGTCGATCCGGATTTCAGCTGCGAGATTACGTGCTGGATTCGATTCGGCAAAGTTGACGTACTCTGCTTCGTCGTGCAGAATGGGTGCATTGGGTACCATCGCCCGATCGGGATCAAGCAGCGTGGGTAAAAGTTCGTATTCCACCTCAATCATTATCAATGCTTCGTTTGCAATCTCCTCAGATTCTGCAGCAACAAATGCAACTCGGTCACCCACGAAACGCACTTTATTATCAAGTGAAAATGTATCCAATGGTCCCGGTATTGGGTCTGATTGGCCCGCAGTTGAGTATGCTACCCGCGGGATATCTCTCCAGGTGAGTACGGCTGCCACACCAGGCAATGAGCGTGCCTTGGAAGCATCAATATTTTTGATTCTTGCATGGGCATATGGGCTGTGTAGCACTTTAGCAAACAACAAACCTTTAATATTCATATCAGCAGTAAAAGCGGGTTTGCCTTGAGCCAGTTTAATCGCATCCACCTTGATGTCAGGTTTCCCTACCCGTTGGAACGATGGTGCAGCGCTCGCTGGAATAACTTTAGGAAGTGATTGGTCAAATCCTTTTTCCTGGGGATATTCGCTTTTCGAATACTCTAGCATCTCATCCGAGTTATTCATGTGGTTTGCAGCTTGCATGATTGCCCGGACAGGTTTTAGATATCCCGTGCACCGACATAGCACACCTGAAAGAGCCTGTCTGACTTCATCCTCAGTCGGTTTAGGGTTTATTTCGAGCAGATGCTTGGCCACCAGAATTTGTGCAGGAGTGCAATATCCACACTGGATTGCACCATTCGAGACGAATGCGTTTTGAATGGCATGCAAACCCTTATTAGTCTTCCAACCTTGTTCAGGATATTGTCCTAATGATTCGATAGTTTGAATATTATGCCCTTGAGCTTGTGCTCCTAATATCAGACATGTGTTAACGGGTTTACCATCCATAAGGACAGTACAAGCACCGCATTCTCCAGTTTCACAGCCATGTTTAGCTCCAAAATATCCCATTCGACGCAATAATTTCAGAAGCATTTCTCCTGGATCAGAGCTCACCTGAAGAGTTTCACCATTGATATTAAGAATTAATTCCTTCGATTCTCCCATAGTATCTATTATTTATGGGCAAAAAACCCAACCAAAGCTGAAAGTCCCGTAAAGAATAATCCAATCAGTGAAACCATTAAAACTTGGATCAAGAAAAGGAGTCCTATAAAACTAATTAAAAAATTAGGAAGCGTCCATGTGACAGTTGCACCGTTTATTGCATAGTGGACGAAAATTGGAATGGAGAAAATAGATAATATGGTTAAGATGAACTTCAAAGTCAGTCCTGCAGCTTTGCGTGGTCTTAATTGGTATCCTTTTGTGCCAAGAAGTACCAATAGCCAGCCTACAAATAATGCTATCAGTGTGGTAAGTGCTGTAGACTCAATTAAATTAGTTGCACTGATGACTGAGCTGAGAGAGTAGGTTTTATGATCGATCAATATATATTTTATATTGAAGATCACTAGATAACCCACGATGCCAATTAACATCCATGAATAATTAGGTTTGGTATACCATGCGGCTAGATTAACGAAAATGAAAATCAGAACAATCGCAATTATTCCACGAGGAACGCGTT
>CAZXPK010000038.1:0-26960 GCA_964642565.1 uncultured Anaerolineaceae bacterium | reverse complement strand
AAGGGCGAGTTTACCGTAGACGAATTGGTGGAATTTCTAGGCGCCGCCCAGTCCACCACCTCACACCATCTACGCGTGCTCAAGGAAGCCAATTTGATCCAGGGAGAAAAGCGGGGGCGGAACATCTATTATTCATTGGTGAGACCAGAAGCTGCGACGGTTGAGGCGGGATAGCGGGATCAATTCCTGCGCTCTTGACACCCTCTCAACCTCATGTATAATCCTCTTCAATCTAATCCTAAAAGACCAGCGCGGAGACGAGTAACCCGCCTGCTTTTCAGAGAACCGCCGGATGGTGCGAGGCGGCAGGCAAAGAGGTGAAATCCGCTCCGCCGGACCAGTGACCGGTCCAATTGCTCCCGCAGAAATGGCATCTGCCGTTATAAGGGAGCCGGGTCAGCCCGTTAGCGCTCATTTGAGGCCAGCATGATCTCTCACCTCATGGACGGATAATCAGGTTGGCAAAATGCAGGTGGCACCACGGGAGCCCCCTCGTCCTGCTGGAGAGGGGGCTTTTTTATTCAACCTTCGAGGTGCGATATGTTAGACATTACTATCATTCGTGAACAGCCCGACGTGGTGCGAAAATCCCTGGTGGACCGCCAGATGGAGGCTGAACCCGTCGATCAGATCCTGGAACTGGACCGCCAGCGCCGCCAGACCATCCAGGAGACAGAGAGCTTCAAAGCGCAGCGTAACGCCGTCTCCAAAGAGATCGGGAAAGCCAAAGACCCTGCGGAACGACAGGTGAAAATCGAAGCCATGCGTCAGGTGGGTAAGCGCATCAGCCAGCTCGATGAAACCTTGCGGAAGATCGAGGACAAGCTGAATGTTATCCTGGCGGGGATCCCCAACATCCCCGATCGGCGCACACCCTATGGAAAAGACGATAGCGAGAACGTGGTGCTGCGTGAGGTGGGTGAAATCCCCGAGTATGACTTCGTGCCCAAAGCGCATTGGGACCTGGGACCAGCCCTGGGCATCCTGGACTTTGAGCGGGGCGTCAAGATCACCGGCTCGCGTTTTTACATACTAAGCGGGGCAGGTGCCCGATTGCAGCGTGCCTTGATCGCCTGGATGCTCGACCTGCACATCCGCCAGGGGTACACAGAGAAGTACACCCCCTTCATGGTCAAGGAGCAGACCATGTTCAGCGCCGGGCAGCTGCCCAAGTTCAAAGACAACCTGTACCACGATGTGGAGGATGACCTGTGGATGGTGCCCACGGCGGAAGTACCTCTCACCGGCTTGCATATGGACGACGTGCTGGAGGAAGCCAGCCTGCCGCTGTATTATACGGCGTACACGCCCTGCTTCAGACGGGAGAAGATGAGCGCCGGGCGGGATGTGCGCGGCATCAAGCGCGGCCACCAGTTCGACAAGGTGGAGATGTACATCTTCTGCAAACCGGAGGAATCGGACGGCATGCACGAGAAGATGCGTGAGAACGCTGAGCAAACCTGCGCCGAGCTGGGTTTGACCTACCGCGTCAAGCAGCTGTGTACGGGTGACCTGGGCTTCAATGCCCGACTGACCTACGACATCGAGGTGTGGGCGCCAGGCTGCAACGAGTGGCTGGAGGTCTCGTCGATCTCGAACGTGGGAGATTTCCAGGCACGCCGGGCAAACATCAAATATCGCCCCACGGAAGGCGGCAAGCTGAGATTGGTGCACACCCTGAACGGCTCGGGGTTGGGCATGCCGCGTACCCTGATCGCCGTCCTGGAGAATTACCAGCAAGCGGATGGCAGCGTGGTGGTGCCACCAGTGCTGCGCCCGTGGATGGGTGGGATTGACGTGATCCACCCTGAGCCAAAATAAGGAATCAACATGCCTGCCTGGCTGGATACATCGATTTTCTGGATCACCCTGATCATCATGGCAGTAGGTCTGTTCGGGCTGATCGTCCCTATTTTCCCTGGCATCACCGTCATCTGGCTGGCAGCGCTTGGGTATGGTGTGGTGACCGGTTTTACCACATTGGCGTGGGTACTGCTGGCGGTGATCACCGTGCTGTTGATGATTGGGGTGACGATCGATAACATCTTGATGGGCGCCAAAGCGCGCAAGGAAGGGGCCGCCTGGTCTTCACTCGCATTGGGGTGGCTGGCAGGGATCCTGGGGACCATCTTATTGCCTCCGCTGGGCGGCATCATCGCGGCGCCACTGGTGGTACTGCTGCTTGAGTATCTGCGCCAGCGTGACATCAACAAAGCCATGGCGAGTTTGCGCGGCCTGGCTATCGGCTGGGGAGCATCATTTGTGGTGCGCTTCTTCATCGGATTAGCGATGATTGGCATCTGGCTGGTGTGGGCGTTGAGCAGGTAGGAAAAGGATGAAACCGCGGATGGAGACGGGGTTCATGAATTAGCCACAAATGAAGACAGTAATATAAAGCTATATTGTAGAGTCCGGGCTAGATAAACATGAACTTTTTTGTGATACTTCTCTATAACTTTTCCAACTTTAAGGGATGCCTGAGTACGTGAATTATTCCGGCTTATAAAATACCATCCCCACCCCCATCTTCTCCAGCCCCTCACTGGCCCAATATTCGATCAATGCTGATCCATCATCCAATGCCTCGAACAGCGCTGGGATGGCACGTTCATCTCCAATCTTAGCCAGGGCGCGTACTGCTTCGAGACGGACTATGTGCGCACCCATGTGCATGGCATCCAAGAGCAGCGGGACAATCTGGCTCCCAATCGCCACCAGTGCATCCCCTGCCAGACGCCTGGTCAGGGCCTCCTCATCGGAAAGCATACTCACCAACACCGGTGCTGCCTTTTGGGATGGATGCTCACGCAATGCCAAACCGGCACACCAACGCACCCCCTTGTCTGGGTCTGCCAGTGCGCTCACTAACAACTCAGGTACTCGCTCGTCGTGAACTTCAGCCAACCCTCGCACCGCCCACCAGCGCACCTCGGGCTCAGGATTGGAAAGCCGCTCCCGTAATGGCTCCAACGCTTCAGGCCCCCAGGCAGCCAGTTGGGATAAAGCCGCTTCCGCCCGCTCATCCTCCCCGCAGCTCAACGCATCCAGTAAATCCGAGAAACCTTCCATATTATTTACAACACTAAAATAGCTGCTGTCGTAATTAATGGGGCAACCAGGGATTAATCACCGGGGGGTGGAACGGGTAAAGCCTCCACAGGTGTATTCACCCACTTATCTCCCTCATCAATCAGCATCACCGGGATATCATCGCGGATGGGGTACTTGCGCCCGCAGTCGCGGCAGATGAGCCAGGATTCCTTGTAGTAATCCAGCAAGCCATCTTTTTCCCGCACACAATTGGGGCAACGTAAAATCTCAAGCAGCTCTTGACTGACCATAATTCCTCCGATTGTTATCTGCTAAGTTCCCATCACCGGCAGGTTTGCCTCCAACCATTGCATTTTGGGGTGAAAATCGAACCCAGTGCATTTTCGAGAGGGTATATATCTGCCGGGTCAAGAGAATATTCTACCCCAAAAACAGCTTGCGCTTAAAGTCAAACCCTGGGTAAAGATAATCATAATAATCTAGGCTTTGCCGAGAGTCGAAATGAATTCTAGCGTGTATGTAGAAGATTGCTTCCCTCGCTCACAAAGAAAGTTCGCGAGGCTAGGGCAAAAAACGCCTCGCATGACAATTAAAACTATTATGGGTTGGGGGTTGGCTCAGGTGTGGGAATTTCAGTGCCGGGCCCATACTGGTACTTAGCCTGCCAGGGCAGGTAGTGAGTGTTGAACGTGTCGTCGTGGATGACGACCCCATCACGGGTAACCGTGCGCGTAACGGTCACATCCGCACCATCCACTGCCCAATCCACCTGCTTGATCTCGTCCTTTGCCAGGTCGGGGTTCTCTTCATACAGCGGGTCTGGAGGTTCGACAATATTCTTCAAACCGCTGGTATTCCAATCCATAGTGCGCCCATCGGAAGTTGAATAGAACTTCCAGGTGAGGGAATGTGAGCCTGCATACGTTTCCATCAGCAGCCAGTAAGGAGTATCGTTGGTGAAGCGGAAATCCACCTGCGGAGCAAACACGGTGGCGTCCAGGCCAGCCAGGTTTTCATCATGCCCGCCGCTGGCAGTCTGTTCGTAGTATTTCACCCGGTAGGCATGGAACCAACGTTCGTCGACCTGGTAACCTCCAAAAAAGACCGTGCGGAACAGGGTTGTGCTCACCTGGCACACACCTCCACCCACACCCTGAATGGTGCGGTCACCGAAGATGATCAACGCTTCGGCGTAACCTGTATCCAGGCTGACATCACCCAGGGCATCCGCCATGGAGAACGATTCCCCCGGCGCCACCAGCAAGCCGTGAAACCGCGCAGCTGACGTGTTGATATTCTGGATGCGCGAGGCATCCGAGCCATAAAAATAAGAAGTGTATTCACTGGTCAGCTCGGTGATCCCCAGGCTTTCGGCGGTGGCGTCGTTCGTCACCGGTGGGTTGGTGGTTTGTATCACCAGGTTCACACTATGCTGCCCAGTCAGGAGTTGCTGATTAATTTGCTGCAGGCTGGAATCCACATCCAGCGCCCGCCCGATGACCGCAGATTGGATCAAGTCCAGCTTGCGAGTATCATCATTGAAGGTAAAGCGCGCATTTTGTGGGTCGCGACTGAGTCCTGGAGCGATATTCAGGAGGAAATTCCTGAGTGCATCCGAGCTGAGCCCCACCTGGTAAATCTCACCGCTATCGGTCTTGAGGCGTTGAATGGTCAACATCTGTGCCAGGGCGACGGGCTCGAACGACCATGGTCCCGGGTCTTCCTCCTGGGCATTGGGGATTTGCAGGGTGAGCGGTGCAGATAGGATCTGGCGCGCCAGTTCTGCCTGGGTGGAGGCATCCAGGATCACCGGAGGCGTCTCATGCACCACCAGGGGTACGAGACCATCTGTCATGGTCTTCAGCTGGGCGTCCAGGCTGGCGAGGGCTGTGGGGACATCCAGGCTGCGACCGACCTGGCCTGAATTGACCACCACCTCCACCCCGTTTACTCCCAAGGTGGCCTCGATAATGGGACGGTCGACCTGTTTGGCAATGCCTTGCAGGTAATTCTGTGCGATGCGCTTATCAAAGACGAACCATGGCGCCAGGTCAATGCCCGAGGACCAGGCGCGCCACTGGTCGGTCAGGCGCACTGCCAGGCTGCCAGTCCTGCCCAAGTTGTATGCTGCCAGGGCGGTAGTTTGGGCATCCAACAACAAGCCCAAGTCAGCCGGCTTGGCGGTCCACAGATTTGTGCCTTCCTGGAAAGCAATCTTGCCCCGCTGGGGGTAATCCAGGCGTTGGGCAAGCAGTGTAGCTGCCTGCTCAGTGCTCATGCCTGATACATCCACACCTCCCACAGCCACGCCGGGAAAAATACGCCCATCATACATCCGGGAGTAGAACCCGGGTAATAATATAACCAGAAGAGCCAACAGAGCGAAACCGAGCACCAGAGCCATAAGAGCCTGGCCTATCGGGTGGATGGTCGGTGTGCTGGACGGGGTGTGAGCCATGGGCGGGCGGATGCGGGTGCCGGTGTTTAGGATCATAGGTCGATTTTACCAAAGAGTCTAACGAATTTCATTCTAAATGGGATAATTTTGCTAAGAATTGGATTAGTATCTCCAGACTACAATTAGCAGGCATCCTTTTAGACGTATAATCATCCCAGCGGGTTCCAATCTCAGATGAGGAGCAAGATATGTACCATTTTTCAGCCAGTCACAGTATCGGCACCCTGGTCACCCATGTGGGCGAAGATGACAACCCCCACCAAACCCACGTGACCCCCATCTACCAGACTTCCACCTTCAATTTCCCAGATGTCGCCACGGGTGCCGGGATTGTCGCTCGCACAGAACCGGGATATTACTATACGCGGCTGGGCAACCCCAACCTGGATCACCTGGCACGAAAAATCGCCACCCTGGAAGGACTCGACCTGATCCGCCTCCAACCAGAGACCGACCCCAACACTCTGGTAGCCGGGCAGGTCTTCACCTCAGGCATGGCAGCCATCACTGCGGTACTGTTCTCACGCCTTAAAGCGGGTGACACCATCGTAGCCCAAGAAGCCGTCTATAGTGCCACCTTCACCTTCTTGAAAGAAATCGCACCCACCCTGGGCATTCAGGTTGAATGGGTACGCAATATCAGCCCGACTGGTTGGGAAGCCGCCTTCGAAGCTCACCCCGACGCCCGGCTGGCTTATGCCGAGACCCCTGCCAACCCAACCATGGCCATGGTCGACCTGAAAGCTGTGGCGGAGATTGCCCACCGGCATGGTGCCTGGCTGGCAGTGGATAATACCTTTGCCACCCCGTACTGCCAGCGACCACTCAGCCTGGGGGCGGATATCGTGGTTCACTCCACCACCAAGTTCCTGTCCGGGCATGGTGCCCTCACTGGCGGTGCAGTGGTCAGCTCTCACCCCGATTACATCCACAAATCCCTCTACACCTTCGTCAAGGTGTTGGGGGGTATCCCCAGCCCGTTCGATGCCTGGCTGGCGAACCTGGGACTCAAGACCTTCGAGCTACGCATGCAACGACACTGCGAGAATGCCATGGAGGTGGCGCGCTTCCTGTCTACCCACCCAGCGGTTGCTACAGTCTATTATCCCGGGTTGGAGGATGATCCTGGTCATGAAATTGCACTCAGGCAGATGCATGGTTTTGGCGGGATGCTCTCTTTCGAGCTGAAAGACGGCATGCAAGCGGGCATCCGACTGATGGAGCGTGTGCGCCTGGCCACCCTGGCGGTATCCCTGGGCAACGTAGATACCTTGATCGAACACCCTGCCAGCATGACCCATGGTCCGGTGCCACGACAGGACCGCTTGAACCAGGGAATCACCGATGGGCTGGTGCGCCTCTCCGTGGGCATCGAAAACCTGCCAGATATCCTGTCTGACCTGGAGCAAGGGTTGCTGTGAACGATTCAACGGTGTAATATGTCTTAATGGGGATGTTATAATCCATTTTAATCGGGGAAGGTTTACCCCCATAAAGGAGAAACCTATGCGCTCCTCCCATTCTATTTACGAGATGCCTCGTAAGTCATCCATCTTCATTATAATTTCCACACTAATCTTGATCAGCCTGGTCTGGCTGCTTGCAGGCTGCAGCAAGAAAACACCAAGCCCCACAGCTACCCCTGCACTGCCTACAGCCACGCCGACAAAGGTCCCCCAGACCTTGCCACCTGCCCTGGTGGAAACCGACCCGCTCCCAGGGGCTCAGATCGCGCTTAAGAACCCGATCACATTGTACTTCAACCAGCCAATGCAGCACACCTCGGTCGAAGCTTCGGTGACCGGAGAGCCAGCCCTTTCAGGCAGCTTCACCTGGCGTGACGACTCTACCCTCACCTTCACCCCCGATACCTCCTTGTTACCTGACACACCCCTGACGATCAACATTGCCACTACCGCCCAATCTGCCAAGGGGATGGCACTCCTGCAACCCATCAGCCTGTTTTACACCACCAGTGGGTATCTAAGCGTCGTGCAGAGCCTACCAGCGAACGGCTCAAATGATGTGGATCCCACCTCAGCGGTCGTGGCAGCCTTCAACCAGCCGGTCGTTGCACTGGGTGCCGACCCTGCCAGTCTACCCGCGGCGTTTACACTTACCCCCTCCGCAAACGGTCGCAGCGAATGGATCAACACCAGCACCTATATTTTTTACCCTGAACCAGCCCTGGCAGGTGGAGCATCCTACCATGTGAATCTCAACCCCGATCTGACCAGCAACGCAGGCTCGCCCTTAGACACTACTTCAAGCTGGTCATTCAACACCGTGCTACCGCGGCTTGTATCGGCTTCTCCCGTTGATACTGCCTCCGGCGTGCGCCTGGACACCAGCGTGCAGCTCAGCTTCAGCTATTCCATGGATTCAGCCAGTGTGGAAAAAAATTTCTCGCTGCAAACCAGCGATGGCACAACGGTTGCCGGTGAATCTGCCTGGAACGAGGGTTTTACCACCTTCACCTTCACCCCTACAGCCCTGCTGCAGCGGGATGCAACCTATTCATTCTCCCTAGGGGCTGGGGCAGCTGCCCTGGGTGGAACGCCAATAGGTGATTCGATTCACCAGAGCTGGCATACCGTGCCAGAGCTTTACATCTACAACACCGATCCAGCTGAAGGTGGAGTAAAGGATAATTACGACTCTATCCGGTTATACACTTCCTCCTACCTGTCCACAGATGAAGCCGAAAAATACATCACTTTCACTCCGTCTGTTCCCGATCTACATCCCTGGACGGATGACAGTGGGATGACGCTCTCTTATTGGGGTTCTTTTGACCCCGATACCAACTACACGGTGACCGTTTCACAAGATCTGACCGACCTGTGGGGCGGCCGTTTGGGCCAGACCTACATTCTGCATTTCCGCACGGCTGCACTCGAGCCTTCTGTCCAGTTCCCATATAACCCCGATACCACCTTCCTTACCACCCAGGATGCTGGCATACTCGCCCAGGTTACCAATGTGTCTTCAATCCCGCTCTCCATTGGCACTCTGACCACCAATGACATGGCGCAGATGTTCGGTAATAATGGCTATGATTTCCGCCAAAACTTCAGTCCACGCGATGCCGTATCCTGGAGCTTCTATCCGGAAGTCCCTCACAACCAATCCACAGCTGTAACCATCCCAGTCTCGCCGGACGGGCAGCCGCGTACTCCGGGTTTATACTTCATGCGGTTAAATCTACCCAACAACTACGGTTATGTTAACACTTTGATCCTGGCGATCAGCCACTACCAAGCCACCCTTAAATTGAGCCCGACCGAGGCCTTCGTATGGGCGGTTGATTTGAACACGAACACGTCCGCGGCAGACCTGCCAGTATCCGTATACGACCAAGCGGGACAGATGCTTGTTTCTGGGAGGACCGATACAAGTGGTATATTTCAGGGCTCCATCGCAGATTACGAGGACCCCTACAACGCCTCATTTGCCATGCTCGGGACGCCGGGTGAGGATAATTTTGGTTTCGCCTTCTCCTACTGGAATGAAGGCGTTACCCCCTGGAATTTCGACCTCCCGGTGAGTTATTCTCCATCGAAAACATACACTTACATCTACACCGATCGGCCTATTTACCGCCCCGGAGATACGGTGCATTTTCGGATCGTTGTTCGGCAAGCCTCTAACGGTCGCTACTCCCTGCCAGATATCAGCTCATACCCATTAGTACTTTATGATACCCAGGGCACACAGGTAGCCAGCTTTGACCTGCCACTCAATGCTTTTGCCACAGGTTATGGAGAGTACATACTGCCTCCGGATGCCCAACCTGGTACCTACAGCCTGACAAACCCCGACTATTACAACTCGATTTTCTTCCAGGTGGCTGATTACCGCAAGCCGGAGATCAACCTACAGGTGGCATTCCAATCCACGGATGTGCTCAGCGGGACAGCCCTGATGGCCGAGGTTAATGCGCGCTACTTCTTCGATGCCCCTGCCGGGAACCTACCCTTGCATTGGGCACTCTACCAACGGGATTCTTACTTCAATATCCCCAACTACCAGGTAGGTCCGGTGGATACCAGCTGGCTTAACGCCTACAACTATAACTTTGGTATGGGTGGGCTTGGCAACCCGGTGAGCCATGGGGATGGGCAGACAGACTCGAATGGATTGTTGACCCTGGAGCTCACTGCACCCGCTTCACCCGGACGTAATCAATTTACGCTGGAGGTCACCCTCACTGATGAGAGCGGCCAACCTGTCAGCGCCCGCAGCTCCATTTACGTCAATCCTGCAGAATATTACATCGGAATTCATCCCGATGCCTGGGCTTACCAAGCGAAATCAGAGGCTGGCTTTGAGGTCCTGGTGGCAGATTGGGATGGTAACCCTGCAGGTGAACGGATGCTTTCCGCCCAATTCCAGCGGGTGGTCTGGGTGCGCCACGATCCATCACCCGAAACGATGGGTTACCAATTCCCCACCTATGAGCCTGAATATACACCCATTACCAGTACTAGTATCACCACCGATGCAGAAGGCAAAGCGCGAGTGGGGTTCACTCCACCTGAACCGGGGACTTACCAGCTTGACGTCTCAGGAGATGGCACACTCACCCAGGTCATCGTATGGGTGGGAGGTGCTGGACAGGCAGAATGGCCTTCGCTGCCCAACCAACGCCTGCGATTAGTAGCTGACCGGGATGGATACAAACCTGGCGATACCGCCCAGGTCTTCGTACCCAACCCCTTCGGCAGCCCCGCATTGGGTCTGCTGACGATAGAACGTGGTTTAGTCATGCGTTATCAGATCCTGCAACTGGAACCGGGTGGCAGCACCATCCCCCTGGCACTCAGCACAGAGGACGCCCCCAATGTATATGTCGCGATCACCTTGCTTGGGCAGGACGACCAGGGTCACCCTGACTTCCGCCAGGGCTATGTCAACCTGCCGGTCGACCCATCCTTTGAATACCTCACAGTAACTTTGACCAGCCAGCCTGAACGTACTGGTCCGGGCGAGCCAGTGACTCTTACCTTACGCATCACAGACGCTAATGGCAGCCCGGTGCAGGGCGAATTCTCCCTCTCAGTGGTGGACCTGGCGGTACTTTCCCTGGCTGAACCCAACGTCGAAGATATTTTCTCTGCGTTCTACGGGCAACAAGCACTCAATGTACAGACGGGTATCAGCCTGGCGGCTTCTGGTCAGCGTTTGCGTTATATGCCAGGCGGCATGGGTGGTGGAGGGGATGGGGAAGCCCCTGAATCTATCACGCGCGAGAATTTCCCCGACACTGCCTACTGGAATGCTCAAATCGTCTCCGATGCCAATGGTGAAGCCTCCGTCAGCATAAACCTACCCGACAGCCTGACCACCTGGCAGGTGCTGGTGCGAGGGTTGACCAAGGATACCCTGGTGGGCGAAGCCCAACTGCAGGTCATCACCACCAAAGATTTACTGATCCGTCCGGTAACACCACGCTTCCTGGTGGTGGGCGATCATGCCATGCTGGCAGCAGTGGTGCAGAATAACACTCCCAATGAGCTACAAGGAACTGCATTATTGCAAGCGATTGGCTTCATTTTGGACGATTCCAACAGCGCCAACCAACAGGTGACCGTACCTCCTAATGGGCGCACGCGTTTGGAATGGTGGGGTACGGCTGAGGATGTGGCCAGCACCAGCTTGCGTTTCTCCATTCAGTCGGGCGCTCTGCAGGATGCAGTGCTGGTCTCCAAAGGCGCTTTACCCGTGCTGCGCTACACAGCTCCTCAGACCTTTGCCACTTCAGGCATTCTAGCGGAAGGAGGCCAGCGCCTGGAGCTGGTCAGCCTGCCTGTGACCTTTGATGCCAACAGCGGTTCGCTCGACCTCGAGCTTGATCCCTCATTGGCGGCTGCTATGATGGATGCGCTGGATGCACTCGAAAACTACCCCTACGACTCCACCGAGCAGGTCTTATCACGCTTCCTGCCGAACCTGGTGACGTATTCCACCCTGCAAACCTTCGGCATCGATTCCCCCGACCTGAAAGCTCGCCTGGACCGGACTCTCGATGAAGGATTGCAGCACTTGTTGACATTGCAAAATATGGATGGCGGCTGGGGTTGGTGGCAGGAAGATGAAAGTGATGGATATATCAGCGCGTATGTGTTATTCGGATTGGCCAAAGCCAGGGACGCCGGCGTCACCGTACCCGAGGAGGCCATCAACAAAGCCGCGAGCTATATTTCTTCTAACTTGATCACCCCCAATCAGACCACTGAAGCCTGGAAACTTGACCGCCAGGCGTATGAACTCTTCGCCCTGAAGCAATCAGGGCAGGGGGAGCTGGCTTACGCCAACAGCCTCTACGAGGTGCGCGACCAGCTCAGCCCGTGGGCTAAAGCTTTGCTGGCACTATCTCTCGATTTACTGTCATCCAGCAGCCAACAAGTTCCGACTATAATCTCAGACTTGCAGACCACCGCCATTCGCTCAGCCACCGGCGTGCATTGGGAAGCGGAGAACCCTGACTGGCGCAATATGACTTCCACCCTCTCCAATTCTGCCATGGTGGTATATACCCTGGCACAGCTCGAGCCAGCTTCCACCGTTCTGCCGGATGCGGTTAATTATCTGATGTCCAACCGCCAGGCAACTGGCTTCTGGAGTTCCAGCTACGAAAGTGCCTGGATCCTGCTCGCAATGAATAAGGTGATGAGAGGCACAGGTGAGCTGGGCAGCAATTATACGTTCAGCGCTGGCTTGAATGGCACCCAAATCGCCATGGGTAAGGCGGGCGGCGAGACCCAACTCAACCCGGTGGTAACCAGCATACCCATCACCACCCTGTACGCGCATGACCCCAATGCCCTGGTGATCCAACGTGACAGCGGCACCGGGCGACTGTACTACACAGCAGCTTTGAATGTTTATCGCCCGGTGGAGGAGGTTGCCTCACTCGACCGGGGAATTAGTGTCAGCCGCGCTTACTTCCCGCTTGGGTCTGACCTGAAAACCGCTACCCCAGTCAGCGTCAGCAAGGTCGGTGACACGCTGACCGTCCGCCTGACCGTCGTCCTGCCCAATGATGCGTATCACTTTGTGGTAGAAGACTACATCCCAGCAGGAACGGAGATTCTCAATACAAATCTTAAGACCTCCCAGCTGGGTGAGACGGGTGAGCCCGGACCCCTCTATGACCCACGCGATCCTTTTGGTAATGGTTGGGGCTGGTGGATGTTCAACGCGGCCCAAATCTATGATGATCACATCAGCTGGACGGCATCTTACCTGCCTGCCGGGTCTTATGATCTGACCTATACGCTCACCGTTTTGCAGGCGGGTGAATACCACCTGCTCCCCGCTCACGCCTGGATGATCTACTTCCCCGAGGTACAGGGGAACAGTGCGGGTGGTATATTGGAGGTCAAACCCTGATACAACGCGGCATGCAGGTTCGAACCTGCGGGAGGTGGCGCGTATAATCCATATTGTGAACACACACCCTACCGAGTCTGGTCGTTTTGCCCAACGCGCTCTTTCCCACGTCCAGGTACTTGCTAAAAGTGGGCGAGGCTCAGCCACCGCAGGTGAGAAACAAGCGGCTGAATACACCCAGGCACAATTGAAGTCCCTTGGGTTGGAAGATGTGCACATGCAGCCCTTCCTGGGCTTGCGTTCCATCTGGTTATTTTTCGCTTTATCATTTGGGATGGCGCTGGTGGGTCACGCGGCCTTCTGGTTTCTTCGCCACCCATTAGGCAATCTCACTGCGTTGATCATCTCTCTCGCAGGGTTTGGCTTAAGCGCATACCTGCTGTGGTGCAAATTTACATTTCGTGACTTCCCACTGCGCACCACCTTACCGCATGCACCCAGCCAGAACGTCTTCGCGGTCATTCCGCCGGAGGGTGAAGTCAGCCGTCGTTTGGTTTTGGTGGGCCATCTGGATAGTCACCGGGCAGTCTTCTGGTTCGCCACCAATTTCCTGGTCACCATTTTTGCTGTCTCAGGGGTGGTGTGTATTTACGGCGTCTTCCTGGCAATCCCTCTCTATGCCCTGTTTGTCGTCACTCATTGGCAAATCTTTGCCTGGCTCGGGTTGGTCCTGGCTTTCCTTCATTTTCTTGGATGGTTCACCGGGGTGACCGCTGACCTGGGGCAATATTCCCCCGGAGCCAACGATAACGCCTCTGCAGTTGGAACTGTACTGGCTCTGGCTGAACGTCTGCACATGCAGCCCCTACAGAACACCGAAATCTGGCTGGCATTCACTGGCTGCGAAGAGACGGGTTGTGATGGCATGCTCACCTTGCTGAAGGAACATGGGGGCATGCTTAAGGATGCCCTGTTTGTGGACTTTGAGCTGGTGGGGATTGGGGATTGTTTGAGTTACGTGCATGAGGAGGGAAATCTGCACCGGAGGACCATCCCACCCGCGGTTGAGGCTTTAGTGAATGAGGTTGGGAAGCCATACGGGTTACATGCCGCCACAGCGCCATTAACTGGGGCTTCAACGGAGGGTGGCATGTTATGGGAGCTCGGTTTTAAAGCCGTGTGCTTTTCTGCTCATCACCAGGGCTCTCCCATCCTGCCTGAATGGCACCGTCTGACCGACACCCCGGACCGTCTGCAGGTGAATACCCTGGAGCGAGCCCATTCATTGGCGTGGGATCTCTTACAAAGGTTCGACCAGTGATGGGCTCGCTTTTAGCTTGCGGTTGAACCATACACCTTCAAGCGAATACACCAACAAAGCCAGCCAGATGATGCAGAACCCGACCAGCCTGGCTTTCGGGAAAGGCTCGAAATAAACAAATAGCCCCAATAGGAATTGCAAGGTTGGGGTGATGTATTGGATAAAGCCGAGCATGGATAGCGGAATCTTTCGTGCTGCATATCCAAACATTAGCAGGGGGATTGAAGTCACCGGACCTGCCAGGATCAATAACACAGTTACCAGCACCCCTTGGTGAATAAACGCTCCAACCCCAGAAGCATTGCGGTAGAACAAATACGCCAGCGCTGGCAGGAACAAAACCAGTGTTTCCAGGCTAAACCCATGCATCGATTCCAGGGGGGCTGTCTTCTTGATCAGCCCGTACATGCCAAAGGTGAAAGCCAACACCAACGAAATCCACGGTAATGAGCCGTAAACCACCGTCAAGTAGACCACGCCAAGCCCGGCAAGTATCACCGCAGCCACCTGCCCACCTCGTAGCTTTTCCCCCAAGAAGATCACCCCTAACAAGAAGTTGATCAAAGGGTTAATGAAATAACCCAGGGAAGCTTCAACCACATAGCCAGCATTTATCGCCCATATGTAGGTGTACCAGTTGAAAGAGAGCAGGATCGCAGCCAGGGTATATATCACCACCGTTCTGCGATTGCGAAGTACTTCTCCCAGCCAGCGCCATTCTCTCAGTACGGTCAGTATTCCGGCGATGAATACCAGTGACCAGACCATACGGTGCGCCAGGATTTCTATCGCAGGGTCTTGTTCGAGTAGCCTCCAATAAATGGGCAACAGCCCCCAAAGAGTGTATGCACCGATCCCAGCCAAAATACCTTTATTCATCCAGGACCTATTCAGCTAAATTTTCCAGATAGGTGGAAAGTAAGTGAACTGCCTGCTCGGGGGTCTCATAGGTATGGATGGTCAGCTGGGGATGAGGATTGCCCAGGATCATTTTTGAGACTTTACGTCCCTTGCGGTAAAGACAAAGCACCCTTTTCCCAAGCGAAAGGGCATATCCAATCTCGTATCCCACACCATGCGAGGGCGTGCTGACCTCCGCCAGCAGGAAATCACAATCTGTGATCCACCTGACATCGCGCGCATACACATCCTCAGGCAACACCACCCCCTCCAGGGGCATGACTTCCGGGCTTGCCAGCAGAGCGGTGGGCACCTGGTGACCATCCTGTTGCAAAGCCGTCACCAGTTTTTGATAGATCACCTCATCCTGGCGACCTCCTGTAATCGAACAAGCAAAATAAACGTTCATGCCAGGTTACGATCTCGCCTGAACTGGGTTTCATACAGTAAAGCGTACAATCCACCTCCAGACAGCAATTCGCGATGCGTGCCGCGCTCCACGATCCTGCCCCGGTCCATAACCAGGATCACATCCGCGGCCAGGATTGTGCTCAAACGATGGGCGATGACTATATTCGTGCGTCCTGCCATGACCCGTTTGAGCGCCTCCTGGATTAACATCTCTGATTCGCTATCCAGACTGCTGGTGGCTTCATCCAAGACCAGGATGCGAGGGTCTTTCAGGATGACCCTCGCCAGGGCTACCCGCTGCTTTTCTCCCCCGCTCAGACGATAACCGCGCTCACCAACGATCGTATCATAGCCATCCGGAAGGTTGACGACAAAATTGTGGATATTAGCGGCCCGGGCGGCTTCTTCAAGATCTATTTGAGTGGCATCTAGCTTGGCATACAGCAGGTTTGTGCGGATGGTATCGTGGAACAGGTGGGTTTCCTGGGTCACCATGCCAATTTGGGTTGAAAGCGAATCCAGGGTCACATTCCGCAGGTCGTAACTGTCCAGCAGGATACGCCCCTCGGTTGGGTCGTACAAGCGAGGGATCAGATAGGTCAGCGTGGTTTTGCCTGCCCCACTCGGTCCAACCAGGGCCACCAACTGCCCGGGTTTGGCAGCAAAACTGATATTATCAAGCGCTATCAAGCGTGCCTGACTACGAACTACCTCTTCTTCGTCAGTATCCGAGTGACCATCAACCTGCATGGAGGTTTTGCTCCTCGGCTGTTGAAGCCCTCCAGAAAGCGCAGCCTCGACATTATCCATCCTGCCATAGCGTTTCACATCGCTCAGCAATGCACTCCCATCGACATCATATTTGAAGGTGACGTGATCAAAAAGCAGCTCACCCCGAACTTCTTTCAACACCCACGCCTCTGGCTTTTCCTGGATATCATGCGGCAGATCGATCACTTCGAAGACGCGTTCAAAGCTGACCACCGAAGTGGCAAAATCAACCGGTGCATTGGTCAGCCCTTGCAGAGCGCTGTACAAACTTGACATGTAAGCCCCAAACGCAACAATGGTACCGATGGTAAATGTCTTTTGCATTACCAGATAACCACCAATACCGTACACCAGGGCAGTCCCGACTGCGCTCACCAAACCGATGATAATGAAGAAAATGGCTCCCAGCAGCGCCCGCCTGATACCAAGATCACGCACTAAAGCAGCCCGGCTTTCGAAGCGCTTTACCTCCGTCACGGTTCGCCCAAAAAGCTTGACCAGCAATGCCCCGCCAATGTTGAGCGTTTCGTTCATGGTGGCATTCATCTGAGCATTAGCTTCCAATTGCTGGCGTGAAATATCGCGCAACCTTTGTCCCATATGCCTGGCAGCCAGGATAAAGAGCGGCAGGATGACGATGCTGATTAACGTCAGCCGCCACTCCAGGGTCAGCATGACCACCAGCACGGCGGCTGCCTGGATGATGTTGGTGATGATGTTAACAATGGTATTGCTGATGGCGTTCTGCGCACCCACCACATCATTGTTCAGGCGGCTCATCAGCTCACCCAGCTTGGTATTGGTGAAGAAGTGCAGCGACATGCGCTGTAAACGGGCATATAATGCCACCCGCAGGTCATAAATGACCCCCTCACCCACCATAGCGTTCAGCCGCCTTTGGACCACGCCAATGGCACCTCCCACAACCGGGATGAGAAGCAGTGAAATTGCAAGGAGGATCAGCCTGGAAAGGTTGCCCGAGGGGATGGTTTTATCGATCAGGTCTCGCAGGATCAGGGGCGTCAGCAGCGTCAGCCCGGTTGAGAATAGGATCAACACCAGCATGGAAACAAGCTGCCTGCGGTACGGTTTTGAATAACCCAATACTCGCCGAAGCAAACCAAGCGTGACTTTGGGTTTTTCATCCATTGAGCTTAGAAATGAAAACCAACCACCACCATGAAATCCCATGAAGACCTCACTTTCAAGAACGAAAAACTATTATAACCCATGCACTAAGCCGTGCACTCAACCGTTGCACTAACACCGTGCACTATCCATTGACTTTGGCCTGAATTTGTGTGATACTACATCCATCATTTGGTGGTCTACCCACCCCTCCCAAGCTATCCCACCATATAGGAGGTGATGTCAGCCATGTCAAGTGACAGTATAAGACACAGCGCTGCGGCATCCCTCCTCCTGATTGGATAAGGGTGCTGCAGCGCGCCGGGGAGCCGCTTACGAAGCGGCTCTCTGTGTTTAAAGCGCAGTGACCTTTTTCAACAGCTGCTCAAGGGGCATCTCTGCCAGGGAGCCTAGCAATAAATCTGCCTGACTAAGCATAAGCTGGCTGGTAAGAGGGTTGGGTACGGCCACACAAAATATACCGGCTTGCTTGGCTGCCCGGATACCGATGGGTGAATCCTCCAGGGCAATGGCTTCATCTGCGCTCACACCCAGCCCATGGAGAACGCACTGGTATAGCTCGGGATCTGGTTTGGTGTGTTGAACGTCATCCGAAGCGCAGATGCGATCAAAGTAATCCACCAGGCCCAACCGTTTCAGGTGGCCTACCACCCAATTACATGACGAGCTGGATGCCAAACCTATCTTCAGCCCCAGCCGCATGGCGTCTTGAAGATATTGCTCCACCCCGGGCAACACAGCCTGTGCTTCGACAAGTGCCTGCTCGCTCACCTGGCGCCAGGATTCAACCGCATCCCAATCCACCCGGCCTCCCACCTGTTTCTGTAGCTCCAGCCGGGGGTCAAACTCACCTTGGGTGGTGCCAATGATGGTTGACCAGGTTGAAAATGGCAATGCAAGCCCAAAAGACCGGTAAACCTCTTTCCAGGATTTATAAGATGGCCCTTCGGTATCCAGGATCAAGCCATCAAAATCGAAAATAAGTGCACGGATCATAAAACAGCATCTCCCTATAAAAATCCAAGAAACTATTATAATGGGATAGCATGATATTTTGGATGGTTACGTATGAAGACTCTACTACTTTTACGCCACGCTAAATCCAGCTGGAAACAGCCTGAGCAACCTGACCAAGAGCGACCTTTGAATAAACGCGGGAAAAAGGAAGCTCCCAAAGTGGGCAAGTACTTGAAAGAAAACGACCTTAGTCCCGACCTGATCCTCAGCTCGCCTGCCCGTCGGGCGCATGATACTGCCCAGGCAGTGGCTGAAGGGTGCGGCTTTGAAGGTCAAATCGACTTATATCAAGACTTGTATCTCTCCGACACAGCTTGCTATCTGGACATCCTTCACTGCCTTCCGGATGATGCCAGACGAGTGCTGGTGGTGGGTCACAACCCCGACGTGGAAGAATTGCTAACTTTGCTCACCGATGTAAGCGAACACATGACAACTGCCGCCCTGGCAGTGGTGGACCTGCCCATCTCAAGCTGGCAGGAGCTAAGTGAAGCCACGGATGGCAGGCTGCAAACCCTATGGGTGCCGCGTGAGGCTTAACCCCCCGCTTGCTTTGTACTGCGTTTAAGCATACTACCCACCACCATCAGAATCACCCCACCAGCTGCCAGACCAATAATTGCGATGACCAGGATGTTTCCCACCGGGTCTGACCCGTTTTGAGGCCCATTCTGTACGGCACCAGAGGCCAGGATGGATTCCGTCGGAGTGACCCCAGGAGAAGCGCTGGGAGTTGGTGTGCGGGTGGGGTTGCGGGTGGGCGTCGCGGCGCGAGTGGGAGTGATGGTGGCGGTGATTGTGCTCGTCGGACCGGGGGTATTGGCGAGCTGGATGAGCAGCTTATCGCCAACGTAAATATCATCACTGGTCAGGTTGTTCAGATCCTTGATTTCAGGTACGAGCACCCCATAAGCCTTGGCAATCGCGGTCAACGTCTGACCAGACAGGACGGTGTGAACAACCGAGCCATCCGGATAGGGTGTGGCAGTCTGCACCAGATATACCGGTATGGCAGTCGGTCCGCCAGGCTGAGAGGTGGCCGGCGGGATGTAGTTCCCGCTTCCCGCCACATAAGCCACATCAATCGTGTAGTACACGAAACCATTCGAGACCGACACCCCTGCTCCAATATCCTGATAGCTGGCCCCCAGCATGGTTTGGATATGTGGGTCATCTCCAAGCCACATCGAAATTGCCCCGTCCACGGATAGATCATTCCCACCGGCAATATTCTCTGAAATAAAAAACGTTCCCCCACCACCATAGCCTGCGGCGGCTGCCCTGTCTTTGGGACGAGTTCCACCCGACCCGGTATGAGTAACTATACCAATGGCAGCCTGGTAATCACTATGAGCCTGGGCGATGGACATCAACGTGCTGTTAGTCTGGTAGGCAGGCAGACCATTTCCGGCACGCAGGTTATTTACTGCATCGATCAGGGCATAGGGGTCACCCGCTTGAGCACGGCTGGGCATTGAATTCCCAAACAACGTCAGCAGCAGGATAATTGCAAATAAAACGCAAATATGAATAAGTTTTCGACTCATGAGCTCATACGACCATGCGGTCTGGCCCAGCCCTTCCGATGTACCAACGACCCTCATTGCTCTTAAAGGCTAACTCATAGATCCGCCCACTCGAAACCATGACCAACATGTGCTGACCATCGTCATCCAGCCAGCGACGCCCGGTGGATTCCACGCGATAAATGCCCTCTTTCCAGATGAAGTGCAGAGGGGTGATTAGGCCTTGTTCATCAAAACGGGCAGTAACTTCGATAGGTTCCATGATTCGATCTTTATACACATACTAGAGTGACAAATACTGGATCTGAACAGCGACCTCATTAAACATAGATTTTCTGTAAATGTTCTGCCAAAAGGTGCAACGCAGCCTGGGCAGCTTGTTCTTTGATGGCGAGCCGGTCACCCTTGAAAAGAAATTGCCTTGCATACTCATTTTTAGGCGAGCTGACCCCAATCCAGGTGGTGCCCACGGGTTTATCGGGCGTGCCCCCCGTTGGACCAGCAATGCCGCTGACTGAAATTCCAATATCAGCCGCCAGGGCGGTACGCACACCACGCGCCATCTCAAGCACCGTTTCTGCGCTTACTGCCCCATACTTCTCCAGGGTATCCCAGCTTACCCCCAGGATGCGCACCTTGGCTTCATAAGCATAAGCAGTTACACTGCCCATATAATACGTAGATGATCCAGCCACATTGGTCAACAGGTGACCAATCAGACCTCCCGTGCAGGATTCGGCTACTGCCAGTCGCAGTCCGCGCATCCGTAATAACTCACCTACCAAGACCTCAAGCGGTTTATCCAATCCGAAACTCCTTTTGGGCTTGCAACAGAGGACCACACATCGGTTGGCGTTATTATACAACACCCGGAATATCGCATGGTTTGAAGGGAGACTTTGTAAACACTGACTTCCCCTTATCCCCTACCCACAACAGTGATAAAATCTATGCCCGATGGAAATAACAGAGCATATTAAAGGAGTTTTAGATACCGCCCCACTTAAACCGGGGTGTTATCTCATGAGAGACGTGGATGGTAAGGTGATCTACATCGGCAAGGCAGTTAATCTGCGTAACAGACTGCGCTCGTATTTCCACGACAGTGCACAAGAAGACCGAAAGACCCGCAAGCTGGTGAACCATATTGCGGAAATCGAGTGGATTGTGGTCGGTTCCGAGCTCGAGGCATTGATCCTCGAGATGAATCTGATCAAAAAATATCGCCCCCACTACAACGTCCGTTTGGTGGATGATAAGAGCTACCCGTATATCAAAGTGCACTGGAATGACCCCTTTCCCAAGCTGACGGTGACGCGCCAGATGGTTCAAGATGGCTCGCGTTACTATGGTCCCTACACCAGTGTATGGGCGGTACATCAAACGTTGGACGTCCTGCGCCACATCTTCCCATACCTGACGTGTGACCGCGTGATCACCGGGAAGGATGAGCGTCCCTGTTTATATTACGATATCAAATTGTGCTGCGCTCCCTGCATTGGGAAAATTGACCAATCAGGATACCGCCAGATGATCGATGATCTGGGCCAATTCCTAGAAGGACACACCGAGCCCATAGTATCTCGCTTACGGATTGAGATGGACCAGGCGGCTGAAGAACTCCTATTTGAGCGTGCCGCCACCCTTCGTAATCAAATCCAATCGATAGAAAAGGTAGTGGAGAAGCAAAAAGTTGTCTCCAGCGATTACATCGACTCTGATGTCATTGCCATGGCACGCACAGATGGTGAAGCCTGCTTGCAGGTGTTCTTCATCCGCAATGGCAAGCTGATCGGGCGTGAATATTTCCTGATGGAAGGGGCTGAGGAGACACCTGACACGGAAGTGATTGGTGACTTCATTAAACAATTCTACAATCAGTCACCATCTGTCCCGGCTCAGGTTCTGCTGCCACAAGAGATCGAGGAAATGCATATCATCCGCGAATGGTTGAACACCAAACGCGGCGGGAAGAAAGTTGAGATACGCATCCCACGCGAAGGTCCACAGCAAGAGCTGATCCAAATGGCGGCTGAGAACGCCAGCGCCACCCTTGAAGCATTGGAGGCACAATGGCATGCGGACACGCATCGCCAGGAACAGTCCTTGGGTGAGCTCAAGACATTCTTAAATCTACCTGCCATCCCCAACCGGATCGAATGTTATGACATCTCAAATACCCAGGGGACAGCTGCGGTTGGCAGCATGGTGGTCTTTGGCCAGGGCGTACCGAAGAAAAACCTTTATCGGCGATTTAATATCCGCAGTGTGACGGGTGCGGATGATTTCGCCAGCATGGAGGAAGTCCTCACCCGCCGCTTCAACCGCTGGAAAGCCGCCCAGGAGCTGGCTGAAGCTCCGGGTGAAAAGCCCGATGCCGCCTTTGCCATCTTACCCGACCTGCTGATTGTCGATGGCGGGAAAGGCCAGCTCAGCCGGGCAGTCAAGGTATTGGAGGAATTCGAGCTGACCGATAAGTTCTTCGTGGCAGGTCTCGCCAAGCAAAATGAAGAGCTATTTATCCCGGAAAAATCCGAACCCATCCTACTGCCACGCCACTCGCAGGCTTTATATCTCATCCAACGTGTTCGTGATGAAGCCCATCGCTTCGCCATCACCTCCCACCGCAGCCGGCGGGATAAAGCCGGAGTGGCCTCCGTCTTAGACTCCATCCCCGGGATTGGTCCAACCCGGCGAAAAGCATTACTGGCTCATTTTAGTGGCATTGAAGCCATCCGAGAAGCTTCCATTGATGATATTCAATCGGTCAAAGGAATGACCTTGAAATTAGCCCGGGCAGTAAAAGAATCATTATGAAAGGGCGAAGCGGAAAGGGTCATCAAACTCGCTCATAGCAGTGATTGGAATCTACGAGCAGGTTGAGATAGCCAAACACCAGAAATTTTTATTAAGCAACTATTCAGTAATTTAGATGAACAATGTTTTATAATTAGCGTGGTTAACCTCGGTACTCAGTAAGGAGTAAGTTATGGCGAAAAAGAAAGTTCTTACCAAAGGACAGCAACGTTCAATTCGAACCCAGCAAATTGTGATGGGAGTGATTGGCGTCATGGTCGTATTGGCTATGGTGCTTTCACTGATTGTACGGTAACATCATTGAGATTCATACGATCCGTGAAACGATGGACGAACTGGATATAAGCCACTCTTTGGTTATGTCCACAACTCATCCAGAATCATCCTAGATCATCCCTTATTCACCCTTCATCCAAGAAAAGCGACCATTAAATAAAAAGTGGGCGACAACGCTTGCCGCCCACTATGGCTATTTAATTGGGTTAGAACAGACCTAATACACGCCCGGTTTCCAGGTCCAGGTCCACATCGTAGAAGACAGGACGGGTCGGTAAACCTGGCATGGTGCGCATCTCGCCCAACAGCGGATATAGGAAGCCTGCCCCCACCGAAGCGCGGATGTCGCGGATGGGGATCTTATAGCCCTTAGGGACACCCTTCATGGCGGGGTCATGGCTCAGGCTGAGGTGCGTCTTGGCCATGTTCATTGGTAGTTTATCGAAACCCAGACGGGTATACAGTTCGATTTTCTTTTCAGCTTCCGGCGAATAATCCACTCCATCTGCACCATAAATCTGCGTGCAGATGATCTCGATCTTCTCTTTGATCGACCACTCGAGCGGGTACAGGAATTTAAAATTGGTGGGTTTCTCAGCTGCCTTGATCACCGCTTCTGCCAGCTTGATGGCACCTTTACCACCCTCCATCCAATGGCGGCAGACGATTGCGTCTTCGGCACCTGCCTCGACAGCTGCCTGGCGGATGAGCTCCACCTCGGCTTCGGTATCATCCTTGAAGGAGTTGATTGCAACCACCACGTTCACACCGAATTTCTTGGCATTGCGGATGTGGTGCTGCATATTCGGTAACCCCTTTTGCAGCAGCTCAATGTTTTCGGTTGTGTAGGTGTAATCCAACGGCTTGCCTGCCACCACCCTGGGTCCACCCCCGTGCATCTTCAGTGCCCTTACGGTGGCTACGATTACCACCACCTGGGGAATCAATCCCGAGGTGCGACATTTGATATCGAAGAACTTCTCCATACCACAGTCAGCTCCAAAACCGGACTCGGTCACCACATAATCCGCCAGCTTGAGCGCTATGCGATCAGCGATGATCGAATTATTTCCGTGGGCAATATTGGCGAAAGGTCCAGCATGGCAGAAAACCGGTGTGCCTTCCAGTGATTGCATCAGGTTGGGCATGATGGCATCCTTCATCAAGACGGTCATTGCCCCCGCCACACCCAGGTCTTCTGCGGTGATGGCTTCACTAGCCTTGCTGGTGCCAATTACAATGCGCCCCAGGCGTTCGCGCATATCCGCCAGGTCGGTGGTCAGTGCCAGGATAGCCATGATCTCGCTGGCAACGGTGATGTCAAAGCCGGTTTGACGCTCATTGCCCGCCTCTTCCGGACCCTGCCCGATGGTGATGGTGCGCAGTAAACGGTCGTTGGTATCCACCACACGCCGGAAGGTGACATTGGCAGGGTCGATGTCCAGTCGGGCGAAGCGCTTGCGCTCATCAGGGGTCAGCGCGTTCGGGTCGGTCTTATTGATCCCCAGTTTCGAGAGGCGCCGTAACATGGATATGGAGAACCGCCGGGCACCCTGCTTATCAGGCGGGCACAAGGCGTTGAACAGTTTCTCATCGTCAGGTGTGGCTCTCTCATGCAGCATGCGCGCATCGATCGCGGCTGCCAACAGGTTGTTGGCTGCTGTAATAGCATGGATATCTCCGGTCAGGTGCAGGTTGAAGTCCTCCATGGGGACCACCTGACTGTACCCACCACCTGCGGCACCACCTTTAATACCAAAGGTCGGGCCCTGTGAGGGCTGGCGGATGCAAGTGAACACCTTTTTGCCAAGGAACGCCCCCAGCGCCTGACTCACGCCCATCATGGTCGTGCTCTTACCTTCACCGAGTGGCGTGGGTGTGATCGCGGTGACGTCGATATATTTGCCATTCGGTACATCCTTGAGGCGCTCCAGCACACTCAGGCGCACCTTGGCTTTGAACTCGCCATGCATCTCGAGCTCCTCAGGCAGGAGACCAACTTCCTCTGCAATCACAGAGATGGGTTTGAGCTTGGCCTCCTGTGCAATATCGATATCTGATGGGACGGGGAAGCGTAAATTAAGCTTCGATGGGGTAAATGGACGTGAACCACCTTTAGGACTCATTGCAAAATTCCTCCTTATTGATTTGTGTTGTGGATAGCGAGATTCTTTCCATATGTATTGTGACAAATAATTCATCTTATCACAAGGGACGCTTATCCCCTCTACATGTGCCAAGTGTCACAAGTTGCTCAAGTTTTTAACCACATAAAGCTCCCCACGCTCAAATCCGCGTTCCAGATAATACAGGCGCGTCCCCACCGCCGAGATGACCGCCATGCGCTTGAATCCCTTCTGGACGGCGATAGATTCCGCTCGCCGGAGCAGCTCCGTCCCCAACCCTGCGTGCTGGGCAGCACCGTTCTGCTCTGCCCCCACCGCGAGCGACTGCCCAAACACATGCACCTCACGAATGACAGCTGCGCCGTTCAAGTCGTCCATACCCGTGGCAGGCGATCCATCACCCGGCAACGACAGGCGCAGGAAACCCGCCAGGGAGTCATCCGGGGTCACAAATGATAGAAAATGCTCTTCTGCGCCACCGGCAGAGTAAACTAAATCATCAAGGCTAAGAGTTTCGGCTTCCACGGATTGCTGCCTCACTTCACGGCAGCGGATGCATTGGCAGCGCGTGTCACGTTGCCGCAACTCGCGCTGGACGTCCAGTCGCAGGCTGGTGCGCTTGTTACCCGCCACCACATTCTCCGAGGGGATATCCCGCACCACCCGGTTCACCCGACAGTAACGCGGGATGGTGGGCTTTATGTCAGCTATCAACCCGCTCAGCTCTTCGGTGGTATAGGGGGTGTATTCACCCCGCTGCCAATACTCGTACAGCTCAGCATTCGCCAGCAGCTGGGTCGGGTAGATTTTGATCTCATCCGGGCACAGGTCATCCCACAGGCGGGTGAAATCCACCCGGTCGGAATCCAGGCTCGCCCCCAGCAGGTTCGGCATCCAATGCAGCACGATCTTGAACCCTGCCGCTCGGAGCATAGCCACTGCCCGCTGTGCATCCGCCACCGTATGTCCACGCTGGTTGAGCTCCAGGATGCGGTCATCCAGACTTTGCACCCCCATTTGCACCTTGGTCACCCCCAGCCTGCGTAACCAGGCCAGCTCGGCTGGCTTGATATCCGTCGGACGGGTCTCGATGACCAGCCCCACATTTCGGCTGAGGGCAGTCTCATTGAGTGCCTGTGCCTGCTCCAGGCTGGCAGCCTCTACGCCATTCAGGGCATCAAAGCAACGGCGAATAAACCATTCATGGTAATCGCGGCGGTACGCACACCACGACCCACCCAGGATAAGCAGTTCCACCTTATCAATCGGGTGCCCAACGGCTTCGAGAGACTGCAAGCGGCTCGCCACCTGCCCGTATGGGTCAAAGTTGTGCTCCAGCCCGCGCCGTGCTCCGGGTTCGTCGGGCAGGTAGCTTTTCGGCATGCGCGCGTCGGTCGGGCAAAAAATGCACTTGCCCGGGCAGGGGTAAGGCTTGGTCAGCACAGTCACGGTGGTCACCCCCGATAGGGTGCGCACCGGCTTCATGCGGATGCGCTCGAGCACCGCGGGATCAGGCATCCATTCGCCCGCCTCAGTCAGCTGGCGGTAGGCTGCTACCAATACGTGCTTGGCCAGGTAACCACCTGCGGGACTCGGGTGTCGGCGAAGTGCCTTCTCATAGGTGGCACCGCGGCGAACCTCCTCCAGGACTTGCTTCGCCTGCAGCAGCATTTCGGGTGTATACTGTTGCGACTTTAACCAATTCTCTCGGTCCATACCTGCTTTTACCGGTCAACAAGCTGATTAAGCTATAATACCTGCGTGAATCCTACCACGCTTTCACGCCTGCTTGACCTCAACCG
>CAZXPK010000037.1:0-27215 GCA_964642565.1 uncultured Anaerolineaceae bacterium | reverse complement strand
GCTCCTCGACCAGGACTCGAACCTGGAACCTAGCGGTTAACAGCCGCCCGCTCTGCCGGATTGAGCTATCGAGGAATAAAGCGACGTGATTATAAGCGCAAGGCTAACCAGTGTCAAGGATTGGGCTTTTTAACCAAGTTGTGCGAGCCCTACGCCATCAAGACATTAATTAGGCGAATATTTTCACCATACCCTGGCTTACTTATCCGCTAAATTCTCCTGAGAAGCTGATATTTCGCTCGTCTCCATTTCCTCCAAAATACCGTATAACAATTCCAGTAATACTTTCTTGACAGCTTCCTTATCTTTTGCCACACATGGGAGTAATTTCACTTGTGGGCTCAAGCGCAAGGCAATTCGCATATCATTTATTTCCCATGCATCTTTATCATCCTGTTTATTAGCTGCCACGACGTATGGTGTGGGGGCATACGCGCGGAAGGTCTCTAATATGTTGCGCGCTTCCCGGAATGTTTCGGGACGTGCACTATCCACCATCACAATAAAACCCAACATACCCTCTGATAAAATCTCCCACATGAAATCAAACCTGCGCTGACCAGGGGTGCCAAATAGATATAGGACAAGATTCTCATCAATGGAAATACGACCGAAATCCATCGCTACAGTTGTCTGCTCCTTAACTCTCTCTGACTCAGAGGATAATTTTCGTTCGGTGGATACTACTTCAATCTCACTAACGGATCGAATGAACTCAGTCTTCCCCGCATTGAATGGACCTGTGACTACCATTTTTACTGTTTGCATAATAGCATCCCTTTTTCCTAACTATACATTACCATCAAATGGAACGGATCCGGTTAATAATGCGGTTGATCAAAGACTTAAATTCAGTTTTACTCCCTTGCGGAAGAGAAATCCTGGATTGAACAGGCTGAACAGGCATAACAGGTTGAACAGGTCGTTGTACAGGTACTCCTTCAGGTCTAACCATTTCAACTAATCCAGCCTGGATGAAGCTATATACGATCCTGCGTATTTCAAGATCGTTTTTGTTGGTTGCCTTAGCGATCTGGTGAATTGTGTTTTTAGGATTTACAAATGATATGACTTTCCACTCATCAGCACTCAGGTTCAAATTACGTAAATTTACCCCCGGACGCTGGCTGAATTTCAATGCCATCTCAAGGCTTGGGATCTCACCCTGCAATTGCTCCCATTCCCTCATCTTTCGAGTTCCTTCAATAATGAGGTTCTCTAAATTGATGCGTACGGTAATTTTATCCTTGGGAGGTAACAAGTCGTTATCGAAATGAAACAGCCCCTCACCCCAAGAGAAGAGACGATTAACCATATTCAGATAATATGCCTGTAAACTGGTAAGGATCTCCTGTTGGCTAAGATAGTTGGAATTGATCAAGAGCAATCCTAACTCTTTATCACTCATCCCACTCGATCGCTCATTAATTGCCCGAACTTGTGCTGCACTCAATTTCTTTGAATGGTAGAGTACCATTGTCAAACCGGCTGCATCTGCACCATCCCGTGCATATGACAATTTCCCTTCCCTGAATGACACATACACTTGTTCCTGCGCGCGCTCAACGACAAGAGTGCCGGTTTTTCGAGCAACATTAACCAAATTGAGCAATTGGGTGATCGAAAAGTCGAGTAAATTGCCCTTCAAAGCCATCGTATGGTCTCCTACCGCCCCTCTATCTATAGAGGTGCAAAGATTATACATTTAAGCCGATAATGCGTCAAACAATAATGCGGTTTTGTATACTACACTTGACATATTTGTAAAGTGGCATATACTTTTTACATTATCAAGAGTACCCGCACGGGGAGCCTGGTATTCCTGGGCTGAGAGGAGATCCACAAGATCTCGACCCGCGAACCTGATCCGGATAATGCCGGCGGAGGAATAGCTGTATAAAATCAACTCCTTCCACCGGTATGGGCAAGGAGTTGTTTTTTTTATGAAGCGCGCCATAATATTTGCCAATGGTAGGATGGAATATCTACCAAATATCGTCTCAGATAGACAACCTTCCGATTTGATCATCGCTGCTGATGGTGGAACCCATCACTGTAAGTCGTTGGGAATCACACCCAATTTCATTATCGGGGATTTTGATTCGCTGGATCCCATAGAGGTCAACACCTACCAACAGGCTGGTGTTAAGATCTTTCAATACCCAATCCACAAAGATGAAACTGACCTGGAGCTGGTACTGCAATTCGCTATGAAACAGGAGGTTAGCGAGGTATACATCATCGGTGCATTGGGTGAGCGCTGGGATATGACCGTAGCAAATATAATGTTGATGGCTCATCCCATGTTCTCCAGATTAAAAATTCGTTTACAGGATGGATCACAGGAGCTTGTTCTCCTTCGTGGCGAAGACCAGATCGAAATCCACGGTCAACCAGGATATCAACTATCTCTCATCCCTCTTGCAGGGGATGCTCTTGGGGTCACCACGCATGGGTTGGAATATCCACTTAACGATGAAACCCTTTATTTCGGAGCTACCCGGGGGGTAAGTAATGTTTTCTTACATGCTCACGCCCAGGTAATCGTCAGAGAAGGCGTTTTATTATGTATCGTGAATACGAAGGTTCATTAACCAAGGATATTGGAGAAAGAGTTGTACCATGAAAAACAAATTCCTCTACTTACTAATAGTGATACCACTTATCGTCTCTGCCTGTGTCCAAACTGCTGCATCACCGACGAACACAGGTCCTGTGCCACGCACATTAACCGTAATGACCCATGATTCATTTGCAGCCTCAAAATCTGTCCTTTCTGCCTTCGAAACAGCCAATAATGTCAAAGTGCAGTTCATCGCATCAGGTGATGCAGGTACAGCTCTAAATAAAGCCATCCTTTCAAAGGATAACCCATTTGCAGATGTATTTTATGGGGTGGATAACACTTTTCTAAGCCGGGTACTCACAGAAGACATCTTCCAGCCGTATAACTCACCCATGTTAGCTGATATTCCGGATCAGTACAAACTGGATTCACAAAATAGAGCTCTACCGGTGGATTGGGGTGATGTGTGCCTTAATTATGATAAGTTGTATTTTTCGCAGCGCGCCTTGCAGCCACCTCAAAATCTTGAGGATCTGCTCAAGCCGGAATACAAAAATATGTTAATCGTTGAAAACCCCGCCAGTTCATCCCCAGGTTTGGCTTTTCTCCTGGCTACGATTGGTCACTTCGGAACTGACAAGTATCTGGATTTCTGGCGTGGCTTGGTAGCAAATAATGTCCTGGTGGTTAATGATTGGGAAACAGCTTATTATACAAATTTTAGTCGTTGGGGAGGAGATCACCCGGTTGTCGTTTCATATAGTTCAAGTCCTCCATTTGAAGTGCTTGGATCTACAACTCCATTGACAGAACCTCAGACGGCAGTAATCACCAGTAATGGTTCATGTTTCAGGCAAATTGAATTTGTGGGTATTCTCCGTGGCACTAAAAACCTGGACCTGGCTGAAAAGTGGGTGGATTTCATGTTGTCAACTACCTTCCAGGAGGATATGCCCCTCCAGATGTATGTCTTCCCCGTTAACCCCAATGCCAAGCTGAATGAGACCTTTCAAAAGTTCCTGGCAATACCGGAAAATCCTGCTTTTATTAGCCCGGAAGATATCGCTGCCAATCGTGAAGCCTGGATTAACGCCTGGACGGAGACGGTCTTGAGATGATCTTAAAGCGACACCGGTCTATCACGGCCATACTACTGTGGCTGGCACCGGTATGCTTCCTATTGTTATTTTATTTCTACCCCCTGGGTAGTATCGTAAAGCTCAGCCTTGCTCGTTCCCAACAAGGATTAATCTCACCTTTTCTCCAGGCTTTCAGCTCCCCCATCCCTTGGCGAGCATTGGGTTTCACCTTGTGGCAGGCGATTCTCTCGACCATCCTCACCCTCGCCCTCGGCTTGCCTGGGGCGTATCTGTTTGCTCATTATAATTTTCGAGGCAAATCACTACTTCAAGCATTAACCGGTATCCCATTTTTAATGCCCACCTTGGTGGTCGCAGCCGCATTTAATGCGCTGTTGGGTCCGAATGGATGGCTGAATATTGGATTGATGCAGGTATTTAAATTGACCAGCCCTCCAATCCAATTTACCAATACCTTTATTGCTATCCTGGTGGCGCATGTCTTTTATAACACCACGATCATTTTGCGTATGGTGGGTGATTTCTGGTCTCACCTCGATCCCCGCCTGGGTCAGGCAGCCCGAATGTTGGGTGCAAATCGTTGGCAAGCCATACGCTGGGTGACCATTCCATTGCTTACCCCTGCCATTGCTGCTGCTGCATTACTGGTCTTTATTTTCGATTTCACTTCCTTTGGCGTGATCCTCATCTTAGGCGGACCACGCTTTGCTACGTTGGAGGTGGAAATATATTACCAAACCATTAGTTTATTCAATCTTCCGCTGGCTGCTGTCTTATCCATTCTCCAATTAGCATGTACTCTCGGATTAACCATACTCTACACCCGGCTGATCAGGCGTCTCTCCGTCCCTCTCTCTCTAAAATCCCGGGTTGTTACCCAACGCCGATTAACCTCCCATCGCAGCAAGTTAATGGCCGGTATAATTATCGTTACATTGCTGACGCTGTTAATTCTGCCGCTTGCCGCACTTGCTGTTCGGTCGGTAACCCGTCTTGAGCCGAATCGAGGTGAGCAAACAGTCAAATCACCTGGCTTTACCCTGGATTTTTACCGCACCCTTGAGATTAATAGCACCGAATCCATCTTCTTCGCTCCACCCTCAACGGCAATTGCGGTCTCGTTGGGATATGCTCTAGCAACCACTGTCCTAGCTTTATTGTTGGGTTTCCCGGCTGCAGTGGCACTCTCGCATGAGGTTGCCTCCCCCATCAGTCATGCGCTGGATGCAATCCTTATGTTGCCATTAGGTACAAGTGCAGTCACTCTCGGATTAGGTTTCATTGTTGCTCTGGATAAACCCCCATTGGACCTGCGCTCTTCGTGGATATTGGTTCCATTGGCGCATACGCTGGTCGCGTTCCCATTTGTCGTTCGAAATCTTACTCCAGCCCTTCGCAGTATTCGACCGCGCATGCGACAAGCTGCAGCTGTCCTGGGTGCCTCACCAGGAAATGTGCTTAGATATATCGATATTCCATTAATTGGTCGTTCTCTATTGGTTGCCTCCACTTTTGCCTTTACCATTTCCCTCGGAGAGTTTGGGGCAACTTCCCTGATTGCACGTCCTGAATATCCTACAATACCAATAGCTATTTATCGCCTGATTTCTCGACCTGGTGAGCTAAATTATGGTCAGGCACTGGCATTGAGCACAATCTTGATGTTAGTCGCTGGAGCGGGCATGTTCCTTATTGACCGAATGCGTATTGGAGAAATTGGTGAGTTTTAAACGAGACGATCTGGCAACCAATTGGAAATTATGACCATCTTATCGATTCAAAATATTTCAAAATCATTCGGAGACACCCAAGCCCTGGATAAAATTTCGTTTGATGTGGACGAAGGCGAAATCGTTGTTTTACTTGGACCAAGCGGATGTGGTAAATCCACCTTATTAGCGATCATTGCTGGTTTGGAGATCCCAGATCATGGAGAGATTCGCTGGAATGGAATTTCGTTGGCGACCACGCCACCGCATCTACGAGAGTTCGGATTAATGTTTCAGGATTTCGCTTTATTTCCGCATATGAATGTCTACACGAATGTGGCTTTTGGTTTGAAAATGGCCCACTTTACACCTGAGATGATCGACCAACGTGTCCACGAAATGCTCGGGGTTGTCGGACTTCCGGATTTTGCAACACGTGACGTCAACACCCTTTCTGGTGGAGAGCAGCAAAGGATTGCATTAGCACGCGCATTAGCCCCTCACCCTCACCTTCTGATGTTGGATGAGCCGCTTGGGTCATTGGATCGTAATCTGCGAGAGCGCTTGGTGGTCGACCTGCAAACTATCCTTCACCAAATGCATCAAACTGCAATCTATGTCACCCATGATCAGGAGGAAGCGTTTACCATTGCGGATCGAATTATTCTTATGAATTCCGGTCGGATCGAGCAAATCGGCACTCCCCAGAAAATCTATAATAGTCCAGTCTCAATATTCGTAGCCCGATTTCTTGAAATGACCAACATCATCCCCGCTGTAATAAAAGTCCAGGATGGCAAACGGCAAGCTACCACAGATTTAGGGATTTTCTCGGTTGATACGCAATTGGGCGGGAAGGTTAATTTATTGATCCGCCCAGACATGGCTAGTTTGGATGATAAAGGACCTTTGAGGATTAGAGGTTTATTTACTGGCTTGTCCTTTCGAGGCAGCAGGCAGAGAATAACTCTGAAGGTTGATCATATCCCCCTGACCTTCGAGTTTCCATCGTTGGTGACTCTTCCCAAAGTGGGCACAGAGATGATCCTCAGCATAGACCCAAATTCTGCGATACAAATCTTTCCAGGGTATTGATTTAGCTTATATATACTCATGCACTACGTTTTTCTTGATATGAGCTAGCGGAACTTTCTCCGTATTAAATCCGTCTACAATGAAATTGCTTATCGGCTATGCAAACATGGCCATGCCAAAAACGATTTTTCTTCCCATATTATTAATTATATTTACATTGAGTATTTGTGTTCTGGTTGTTTCCGTCACCACTCCACCGATCCCGTCCAGTGGTATTGAAGGTCATGTTACCGAAGAACCGACGCGCCCTGGACTTGTCACAATTGGAAACAACACCTGTCCGGATTAACCATACCAAGCTACCATATCCGTTTTAGTTGTAAACGATACTCAGATCACTCAAACCCAAACTGATGCAAACGGATATTTTAAGATCACACTTTCGCCAGGAACCTACATCCTCCACCCAGAATCTGGCAAACCTTTCCAGTATGCTCCAGATCAACCTGTAGTGGTTATGATGGACAATTTACCCAGGTGACCATTATGTATGATACTGGGATGAGGTAGGAGCTCTATCAAAGGTCAACCCGTCATGAATAAACCAGCGATTATCTACATTCGGGATTTTTATATTCGGGCACGTTCGCGGTTGATCCTCCGCCAGATCCACCACACAATGAGTGCACCCCCCAGAACAAGAATGACCGCGATTAATACTGGAGTGACAGCAGCAATAATCGATAAAATAGTGGATATAAGGTCCTCTGCGATGCTGACTGGTATGTTGCCTACCCCACCTGTGGTGGCAGTAACCGCTGGTCTGACGGCTAATGATTTGACAGCATGCACCGTTCCTGCAACGAATAATCCCATGACCATTGCCAGTACTGGGTGAACATCAGTAATAATCTGGGCGCTGGCAGCAAATACAATCGCGCCTGCAATCGGGCGAATTATAGTTTGGATAATGTCGTTAACATGGTTGATGGCTGGGACTTTATCTGCCAAGAACTCGACGAATGACAATATCACTAGCCCGCCTATTACCCACCAACTTTCCAATGTATTCCATGGCGAGCTCAACGTAATTAGGTTGGTAAATTTGCCTAATAACGCCACTACCAGGAGAGGAATATATGCGTTTAAACCTGCGCTGGCTGAAAGACCAAATGCAGAAAATATATCCATCTTTTATCCTCCTTAGATTTCACCTCAAGTGCTGCAGATGAAATTCTTTTTTTATCCGAAAACCAATCCACTCCAGGTCCCGGTAATTATAAAGCGAATCAGATCGAATAGTGCGATCTGGACTATTGCGATCGTGAAACCGAACATTAACGGCAAGGAGATTTGGGATACTCTGGTAAACTGGTTTTCTTTATGGAAAAGCCGCAATACAATGATCGTATAAGCCATGGTCAGTAAAAGGATAACTCCTCCAGTGCTGATTAATGCAGCAGTATATAAAATGTATTTTGAGCCAGTCAAGATTAGGAAATCAATCAGGATAGCTGATCCGCTAATGATCAATATCGATTTAATATCTGCAATTGCAGGCTGTGTATCCGGATTAAAATATATTGATCCAATAAAAGCTGGATACAATACCAACGCGATGATCAAACCCATTCCGGTTCCAGTGAACAATCGTAGGACATTAGAGGGCTCATAGAGATGAGGCATCCCTGGAAAAACCTTGAGAAAAGGCGGCAGGTATAGATATGAATTTAACCCATCCACTGCATATGCAAGGAAGAAGAGACTTAACAACGCAATTACCCGTTTTGGTGGAAACCCAGAACGACACCTGGCACACAATACCTGGAATAAAATTCCAATAACCGCCCCCATGTACTGACCCGTACATCGAGCACATAATGGAAGCTGCCTGACGCCAATATGGAAGGAACGGACATCGATCCTGTGACATACAGCATATCCAATTGCATCTGCTTTCCCCAATATTCCCTCGGGAGTTTCTATCAACCAGATAAATACGATTAATCCTGCCACAATAAATATGGAATATTTCCCCGAAACCTTTAAATGTATTAAGAATGATTTAACATAAGCCATTGTCTTTCATTATAGAAGGTAATGATAAAAAAACAAAGAATAGCCAAAAAGACACGAACGCGGTATGATTGCCGATTGATTTATCACATGGAGGGCAGAATGATCAAACACATACTAAACGGGTTGTTGCTCATATTCCTCTTAGTGGGATGTGGGCAGGTTAAAACCTCACCGACCGAAACAGGTAACCCCTCCGGATTACCCATTGTAAGTACCAATACCCCCAGTCCCTTGCCGACGGATACCTCGACTCCGACCCTTACTCCTACACAAACAGAAACTCCCATGCCTACGGAAACTCCAACACCCGTAGTCTATGGACCGACAAATTTTCCCGCGAATGTCGATCCATTAACTGGGTTGGTAGTTACAGATCCTGGTTTGCTCGATCGCCGTCCGGTAGCAATTAAAGTTAATATCGTTCCACGCTCCTCCAATCGCCCTCCGTGGGGGCTATCTTACGCAGACATTGTGTACGATTATTACCACAACGATGGATATTCTCGTTTCCATGCAATCTTCTATGGAAGTGATGCGAAATTGGTCGGCCCGATTCGTTCCGGACGGCTGCTAGATTATGATCTGCTACATATGTACCAGAGTATCTTCGCTTATGGTAGCGCAGATGTTTTAGTCAATCAACGCTTATTAAATTCGGATTTCTCAAACAGGTTGATTCTTGAAGGAAACACTTCGGCTTGCCCTCCAACCACGGCTAACCCATTGTGTAGGTACGAGCCTAACACCTACGATTTTCTTTTGGGAGATACTGCTTCACTGAGTGCTTATATTACCTCCCTTGGTGTCAGTAACGGACGACAAAATCTTGATGGGATGACATTTGATCCCGAAGTACCAACTGATGGCGTCCAAGGCGAACAGGTATATGTTCGCTACTCAGGTGATAATTACACCCGCTGGGATTATGACCCTTCTACGGGAAGATATTTGCGTTTCCAGGATAATGTTTATGATACGGGTCAGGGAGAAGAATACGCCCCCCTGACTGACCGCTTGAATGACCAACAAATTAGCGCATCCAACGTGGTGGTAATTCTTGCTCGTCATGAGTATTTTCAACAACCTCCTAATGAGATCATCGACATTTTACTGAGCGGTAGTGGTCCAGCCTATGCTTTTCGGGATGGGCAGATGTACCAGGTGCAATGGAACCGCCCGATAATCAATTCAGTTTTATCCCTGTCGTACTCCGATGGGACTCCCTTCCCATTTAAACCGGGGAGTACATGGTTTCAGGTGGTAGGCGTGTCCACCCAGGCCACTCAGGAAAACACCGGTGTATGGCGATTCAACTTTTTGTTGCCTTGATAGGGTTTACTGAAATACCAAACTTGAAGGTCAATGGACCAGGGATTGGTTATACTCATAGCTCACGAAGAATATTTTTAACTAACCCTGGTCCTTCATAGATAAGTCCGGTATAGATTTGTACGAGTACAGCTCCGGCGTCCATCATTCTTTGGACGCCGGTAGCATTTGAAATTCCTCCCACACCAATCACCGGCAATCTACCTTCTGTGCGCTTATATATCTTAGCAACCATCATCAGACTGCGCATCAATAATGGTCTCCCACTTAATCCACCATCTTCTCGAGCGTGAGGTGATTCCACTCCCTCCCGCGAAATTGTGGTATTGGTAGCAATGACCCCATCCATTTGATTTGCCAGAATAACATCCAAGGCATCATCCAGTTGCGTGTCGGTTAAATCAGGCGATAGCTTGATTAGAATGGGTACTTTGTGGGGATCTGTTTGATCGAGTCGCTCCCTCTCTGCCCGAAGTTGCTTCAACAATTGATCCAATGCCTGGCGTTCCTGCAATTGTCTTAATCCAACTGTATTGGGTGAGCTTACGTTGACGGTCAGGTAATCTGCCAGATTCGCAAATAACCGCAACAGGAATAGATAATCCTGGGCAGCAGCTTCCAAGGGTGTGTCATTATTTTTCCCGATGTTGACACCCAACACCAGGTTTTTAGGGTGTGGTTTTGATATCTGCTGCACCACGAATTCAGCCCCCATTCCTGGGAAACCCATCCGGTTAATCAGAGCTGCTTCTTTGGGAAGACGAAAGAGCCTGGGTTGGGGGTTTCCTGGTTGTGGTTTAGGGGTGACTGTCCCAATTTCGATATGACCAAATCCCAGGCTAGCTAGACCTCGCCACCCAATTCCATCCTTGTCATAGCCTGCTGCCAGACCAATGGGATTAGAAAAACTCAACCCAAAAGCTTCGACGGGGTGATTAGGAGCTGAATAAACAGAACGGATTAATGCATTAACAGGATGGATATCACCAGCCAGTCGCATCAAGCTCAAAGTCAATTGGTGAGCCTGTTCGGGGTTTAATTTGAAGAGCAAAGTTCGAAAAAAAGGATAAATGTTCACACGCTTATATTTACAAATTTCCGTGCCATATCAATCTGTTCTAGGGGTACTTTGCCACTTTTTTCATAACAATCCAATAGATTGGTTAACGTAGTTACAGAATGAAGCTTGTATCCCGCCTCCGAGAGTGCCTCTACTGCCCCCGATTGACGATCGATCAGCACTACAACATCAACTACCTTCAATCCTACGGAAATCAATTTTTCGATCAACTCGAACTTGCTTCCTCCAGTGGTCGCCAGATCATCAACAACTACAACGCACTCGCCTACATTAAATAATCCCTCAATCTCTGCTTTCGTGCCATAAGTTTTTGCTTCTTTCCGAGGGTAAATAAAAGGCCATCCTCCCTGAATGCTGATGGATGTCGTAATTGGAAGGGCAGCATAAGGCAGGCCCGCCATCCGGTCAAAAGACAGCTTATTTAGTATTGGGATGTACGTTTTCGCCACCTGTTCAAGCAATTTTGGAAATGATACGAGTTGTCGCAAATCGATATAGATTGGAGAAATCATTCCGGATTTCAAAATGAACTGGCCAAATTTTATGCAGCCCGCTTCAAGCAGCCCATCAGCTAGCCGTGCTAAATCAACGGCTGCTATAGTAGCTTTCTTATGCTGCAATGTCCTTACCTGCAAGCTACTGATTTCTACACGGTATTCGTTAATTCGCTGACGAATTTCCGCAGCTGACTTCTTTGGGTCTGAGGATTGTGATATCCCTCGCGACACGGGGATAAGCATGCCCATCCCATCCGTTCTTAAACCAGCTAACAAGGCTGCACGTAAATCTCCACCTTGCGCACCCACCCCCGGCGCCAGGATCCACAGATCCGGCGTCAGCATGCGCACACGTACCAAGGCATCCGGTTGGGTTGCTCCTACTACTAAACCCAGGTTGTCATTGATGTTCCAACCTTGTGCCAATAAGGCTACTTCCTCATATAAGTGATATGTTCTACCTACCACCGGGCTGGTTGGATGTTCAATCAGCAGCAGTTCCTGCAAGTCCACCGCCCCAGGGTTTGAGGTTTTACATAATAGAAACACACCTCGTTCAGGATCTGCCAGGAATGGTGCTAATGAGTCATGACCGAGATATGGATTAATTGTTACCGCATGTGCACCTAATTGGTGAAACACGGCTTCTGCATATGCCTCCGCCGTGGAAGCAATATCTCCGCGTTTGGCATCCAATATCACAGGGATATTATCTGGAATACTGGATATGACTTGCTGGAGTGCAAGTATCCCGGCAGGTCCAAACGCCTCGAAAAAGGCTATATTAGGTTTAAATGCCGCTGCTATGTCAGCAGTAGCTGCGACTAGCCTGAGACAAAATTCCTGTGCGGCTTTTGCATTGGGTGTGGTTAGGTAAGCTGATTGTGGGTCGAGCCCTACACACAGCAGTGAATCAACCTCTTGCACTCTACTGCTTAATCTGGCAAAAAAGGACATTTTTATGCCTTTCCAAGCACCATCGCTAATAATGCCATTCTGACGTACAACCCGTATTCCATTTGCCTGAAGTAGGCTGCTCGTGGATCACTATCAAATTCCATACTGATTTCGCCAACCCTCGGTAGTGGGTGCATAACAATCATGTGTTGTTTAGCTGCCTTCATTACCTCAGGTGATATAACGTAAGATCCTTTGACACTTTCATATTCTTCTTCGCTGGCAAAGCGTTCTTTTTGCACTCGTGTCACATATAACACATCAGTCCCAGGTAATGCATTCTCTAAATTGCTGAATTCTTTCTGTGGCATGGTTCGAGGCAATTCATTAATAATTTCAGCTGGCATCCGCAGGATCTCAGGAGCTATATAATTTAAGCGAACATTATAAAGAGATAGCAAGCGTGCCAACGAATGAACCGTACGTCCATATTTCAAGTCTCCCAACATCGTCACGGTCAAACCATCGATCACTCCCATTTCCTCATGGATGGTGAAAGCGTCTAATAATGCTTGGGTCGGATGTTCCCCAATGCCATCCCCTGCATTGATGATCGGCTTGCTGGCATATTGTGCCGCCAAGGCTGCAGACCCGGTTTCGGGGTGGCGCAGGACGATCACATCCGCATAGCATTCCAGTGTGCGAACTGTATCCGGAAGAGATTCACCTTTAGCCACAGATGAATAACGGACCTCATTAATAGGGATCACACTGCCACCAAGCCGTTCCATAGCTGACGTGAAAGATGAAGATGTACGTGTAGATGGTTCATAGAACAAGTTTGCCAGGATTTTCCCTTTCAGCAAATCAAATGTGCCTACATGATCCACCATCATGTGCATCTCATGAGCAACATCAAAGATATACTCCAGATCTGGGCGCGAGAATTGCTTCACAGAAAGGATATCTTTGCCATACCATGGAGCGGTGCGTTGGTCACCAAATGGCAAGTGTGGGTTTTCTTGGTGGGAATTGGTTATCATTTGAGTCTCTCCTTTCACAGAAAATTCATGATTTCGTAAATAATTGCCTGATATTTTTACCATACCCCGGTTGCGCTAAAACTTGTCTATCCCGGAATACCTCCCTTCCATGCAGTATCACTCGATTTACCCTCCCACAGACTTTTCTCCCCTCGAAAGGAGTCCATCCGCATCGTGTGATATTGTCAGCAGCATGGATTCCCCAATCTAAATCGGTATCAATTTCCACCCACGTTTCCAGCTGTTCAGGAATATTAAAGATCTGCCGGGGTCTGGTATACATCCGTTGAATAAGGTCCTGCATAGTTAATCGGCCCTCTTTCACCGCAGTTAATAACAACGGTAGAGCTGTCTCTAAGCCTGGGAAGCCTGGAGGAGGGTTATCACCATCTTTTTCATCCAGGGTATGTGGGGCATGGTCAGTCGCAAAACAATCAACTATACCCAGGTTTTCCCACAGCGCCGCTTGGTCGGAGGATGAAGCCAGTCGAGGTCTGACCTCGCTTCGACCAATTCCTATCGCTGGTATGTCCGCCTTAGTCAGGAAGAGGTGATGGGGGGTCACTTCACAGGTGACCTTGATCCCCTTCTCCTTGGCAGCCCGGATTAATAGGATTTCTTCTCGTAATGAAACATGTGCCAGATGGATTGAGCGATCATAAATTGCTGCCACGAGGATCACCGCTGCCATCGTACGTCCCTCTGCATGGGCGACAATTGGAAGACCTCGTGGCCAGCGTCTGAAGTGTTCCATCCAGATGGCCATATCATCTAAACGCAAAGGACCATAGGTTTGGTCAAGATACATTTTTAACCCTACGGTGAGTGGACCTAAATCATCGAGGCTATTCAAATTATCTGGTCCAGCTCCCAAGAATTGTGCATAATCACAGCGTGCTTTGGCGCTGGCTGCACTCAACGCCACGGTTAGGGTTTCATGGTCGGTCACAGGTGGGCGTGTGTTCGGCATCGCCAGGATTGTGGTAAAACCTCCAGCCAGTGCCGCCGCGGTGCCTGTATCCCAATCTTCCTTGTGTGTTCCACCAGGCTCACGTATATGGACATGGGGATCTATCAAACCAGGCAGCTTGAGCATCAGCCACCACCAATAGGCAAAAAAATAGAGCCACATGGGCTCTCTCGCTTGATAAAAAAATCGCCCACAAGAGCGTGTGCACCGGGGCGATACTTATCAGATATGATGAACAATTTTTTATGTTCCATTCCGCCCGATTTTACAGCGAATCTCTGATATGTCAAGGGCAGAATGAGGGATATTTGGGGTTACCAGCCAACTTCTCCCAAAGATTTTAACGCTTGAAAATCAGTCAAGTCAAGATTCAAAGGCGTGATCGAGACGAAACCTTCTTCCAGAGCACCAAAATCAGTGCCTTCATCAGGGATCGCGGTAGGCGAGTCACCCCCAATCCAATAATACGGTCTTCCACGTGGATCTAATCTTCGATCCAGCCGATCCCTATACAAGCGTAATCCTTGACGGGTTACCACTATGCCTTTGATTTGATCATCCTGAAGATAGGGAATATTTACATTAAGTAGCAGGTTGGATAATAGACCCACCTTTATAACTTGAGCCACAATTCGATGCGCTATCCTGGCTGCTGGGGCAAAATCGAGAGTTCCCTGAAAATCCTCTGGGGCGTGAAGTGAAAAAGCAATCCCAGGTACACCCCCAATAGCTGCCTCCATGGCGGCAGTCACAGTGCCTGAATAGGTCACATCATGACCGATATTCGCATTCGGATTGATCCCCGAGACAACCAGGTCAATCTTCTCAGGGATGAATCCCAATAACCCTAGTGCAACGCAATCCGAAGGTGCTCCATCAGATGCCCAGGCAGGTGAGCCATCGATTAAAGTGGTCTCCTTCACCCGCAATGGACGGTGCATCGTCTTCACATGACCAGAGGCAGACCAATTGTGATCTGGAGCAAGCACACTTACCTGCCCTAATGACCTCATTTCCCGTGCTAATGCCAATAGCCCTGGAGCAGCAATTCCATCATCATTGGTTACAAGAATATGCATGAGGGAATTATAACAATAAAGGCATATCAAAATGATCTCATCAATTCTCAATCAATATAACTATGCCTAGTAACTCGATTCATCCTTAATGGTAAAATGATTTCAATAAAATATATCCAAAGTAATTGTCTCGTCCGGAGAAAATGCCATGAGCCTGGGATTGAGAAAAGTACTTACTATTTTGATGGTGTGGTTATCAGCACTAGGTATACTTCTAAGTATATTTTTGCTAATTCAAGTTTGGCGTAACCGCCAACCTATCGCAGATAAGCTACAAGCCACCTTAGAGCAATCCTCGACCATCCTTCAAACTACTGACGAGGGATTAGCTGTCATCGATCAAGTTATCAGTAACGTATATACAAGCACCATTTACCTCGATGAAGCAACCCAGGCATTCTCCCAAACCGTTCAAAGCACCAATATATTCTTAGATTCAGCTGACACTTTCATTGGTGAAAATCTGATCACCACCATCACGAATACTCAAGCTGCATTGGATTCTGCTCAGGCTAGTGCAAAGGTAATTGATAACATCCTCACTGCGATGTCCCGCATACCTTTAATTGGGATTAATTACAACCCAACCCTCCCTTTGAATATTGCCCTTGGGGAAGTATCCACCAGTTTGGATCCATTGCAAGGGACGCTTAAGAATTTCCAGACCAATCTGGCAACTACACAAGATAATATGCAAGAATTTTCTACCCAGATATCTGTTCTCGACAAGAATATAATCGCGATCGATAAAAACCTGAGGCAGGTACAATCGACCATTGATAGTTATCGCTCCCAAGTAAGCTCCTTAAAATCCTGGGTCGACCGGGCGAAAAATAACCTTCCTGCTTGGATCATCACCATCTCATGGATACTTACAATCATAATTCTTTGGCTGGTGATAACTCAAATCGCCATCATGCTTCAAGGAATTACATTTATCGTGCCTGATCGAATGAGTCAGGAAGCACCAAACGAATGCCATTAAAATCATCTACTCCAGGTAGACGGGAATTAGGTTAATATGATCGAAGTTGCGATCATGATTGAAGGACAAAACGGTTTGAACTGGAAGCGCTGGAAAAACATCGCTGCCGTTGTAGAAGCAAGTGGATACAAAGGCTTGTATCGCTCGGACCACTACACCAACGCTAATCCACCTGATCTTGACTCGCTTGAATGTTGGGTATCACTAACCTGGCTTGCCACCCATACTCAACGAATTGAATTCGGTCCATTAGTGACGCCCATCTCCTTCCGACATCCCACTCACACTGCGCGCATGGCAGCTGCAGTGGATGACCTGTCAGGTGGTAGATTGACATTAGGTACAGGTGCAGGTTGGCAGGAGCGTGAGCACGCAAATTATGGATGGGGCTTACTCGAGCCCAAGGAACGCTTCTCGCGTCTCGAGGAGGGGCTGGAAGTAATCACTCAGCTGTTCAAAAGTGATGGACCTGTCAATTTCACTGGGAATTATTATCATATCAATGAAGGTATCCTATTACCTCGTCCAATGCGAGTCGGTGGCCCACCCATATTGATCGGTGGAAATGGCATCAAGCGTACACTACCCCTGGTAGCCAGGTTTGCCCAGGAATGGAATGCCGTTCTGATCCCACCGGCTGAAATCATCCGGTTAAATGCGCAATTGGATGAATACATTAAACTCCAAGGCAGGCAGCCTAAAGATGTCCGTCGCTCATTAATGACTGGCTGTGTATTTGGAGTGGATCAACATGATGTAGAAAGAAAGGTCAACCTCCGTACTCACGGTCAACGGAACGCCACTGAGCTGCGTCAGCGGGGTTTAATCGTTGGCACAGCTGAACAGATTGTGGAGCAATGCCAACAGCTTGCCAGGGTCGGAGTTCAACGTGTGATGCTCCAATGGTTGGATTTGGATGATACTTTAGGACTAGAAACCATGGCAGATGGGATTCTCGATAGGCTCTCAGAATAATCCTGAAAAGGGATGCTGTATAAATATTACCAGGAGGAAAAATGGACGGGAAAAAATCGATCTACCTAGTCATTCTTATCCTCATAGTGAGTACCCTCGCTTGCTCGATTTCGAGTGTCCAGCAACAAGCCAAAAAAGCAGTACAAACTGCAAGTACATTAAGGACTGAAGTAGGTGGGGTTGTAAATGCTGGAAGCTCATTAATAAAGACGGCTCAAGCCATAGCTACCGAACATCCAGGTGTGCTTGAAAAAGCCAAAGCAATTGCCACACAGGGAGCACCTTTGATAAGCACCATCCAGGCAGTTGCCACCTACAATCCTGGGCTCGTTCAAACTGCTCGAGCAGTCATAGGGCAGGAATTACCTTCGGGTGAGCCTCCAATCGATATCCCCATCATTAATCGAGATCAAGTTAATAATTATTTTGGCTCCAGTCAATATATTTTCTACACCAGTCCCACCCCATACTCACAAATGCTTGAATTTTACAAAACAGAGATGCCAAATAATGGTTGGCAGTTACTTCAAAATGATTCCCATGAGTATGCCAATGCCGCTCAATTGAATTATTTTAAAGATACTCGTACAGCCACCGTCAATCTGTCACTAAACCCACTCAACAATACGACCGTTGTGGTCATTAATATTCTCACTCATTAAGTCATGACCGGGCTTGATACTTTCTTTAATCCTAAATCTGTAGCGGTTATAGGAGCCTCAACCAACGCCGAAAAACTGGGGTATGCGGTGGTTAAAAATTTATTGGATGGTGGTTATGCTGGTAAAGGTGCAGTCTATCCAATCAATCCCTCCGCTCCCGAGATTCTAGGTTTTAAAACTTATCCATCTGTTTTGGAGGTTCCCTATAGCATCGACCTGGCAGTCATCGTCATTCCATTTCCTCACGTCCCGGATGCTTTGCGCACCTGTGGTCAAAAAGGGATTCCATCGGCAATAGTGATCAGCGCAGGCTTTCGCGAGGCAGGTCAGGAGGGATTGGAACGCGAATTGGAGCTGGTTCAGATCTGCCATGAATATAATCTCCGATTGATCGGTCCCAATTGCTTGGGTGTGATCGATTCATTCACTCCACTGAATGCATCTTTTGCTGCAGGCACGCCGCCTTCAGGACCCATGGCATTTATGTCTCAGTCGGGGGCATTGGGAACCGCGGTATTGGATATTGCCCTGGCAGGTCGCTTGGGGTTATCCAAATTCGTCAGCCTCGGGAACAAAGCAGATGTTTCTGAGATCGATCTCTTAGAATCTTGGGTAAGGGATGATCACAGTAAGGTAATCCTTATTTACAGTGAAGGCATGCCCAGCGGTCAGGAATTCATCCGGGTTGCTCGCGATGTGACTCGCGTGAAACCTGTGGTTGCCATCAAATCTGGAGTGACCCAATCCGGCTCGAGGGCAGTGTCATCGCACACAGGCTCATTAGCAGGGTCAGAGCAAGCTTATCAGGCCGCTTTCCATCAAGCTGGTATATTGCGTGCTGAATCGATGGAATCCTTGTTTGATATGGCTCTTGCCTTGGGTTACCAACCTCCTTTAGAAGGTGACCGGATCGCAATTATTACCAATGCAGGGGGGCCCGGTATCCTGGCAACTGATGCATTGGAGAAAAGCGGTTTATCGTTGGCGCGCTTTGAATTAGAAACCATTTATGCCCTTGAGCAATATCTGCCAGATGCTGCCAGTGCTGCCAATCCGGTGGATGTCCTGGGTGATGCACGTGCAGATCGATTCCAATTCGCACTTGAACGCGTAGCCAATGATCCCAATGTCGATGGTATCATGGTCTTGCTTACACCCCAGGCTATGACTGAGATTGACGCAACTGCTCACGCAGTTGGCTCCCTTGCTCAACATAATAAAATCCCCATTCTTGGCTGCTTTATGGGCGAGGCTCGCATTAAAAGTGGAATCGATATTCTGACCTCATATGGCATTCCCAATTACCCATTTCCCGAACGGGCTGCCAATGCATTCAGTGCCATGTCTGGTTATCGGTCGATTAAAACTCGCCCGAATCCTGAATACTTACACTTTGAGGTGGACCAGCTTTCCGCTAGAAAAGTTTTTGATCAGGTCCGTTCTGAAAATCGCCTGACAATTGGGGATGCAGAATCAAGGGAGATTCTACAGGCCTATGGCTTACGGATACCCAAATCCGAAATCGCTGAGACCCCCGAGATGGCAGCCGCAATAGCAGGAAAAATTGGTTACCCGGTGGTGCTTAAAATTGCTTCTCCCGATATCCTCCATAAGACGGATATCGGAGGTGTAAAAGTCGGATTGCAGAATGCCTCCGACGTACGCGATGCCTTCGAGCTGATGGTATACCGGGCTCAGCGATACATTCCCGATGTTCGCATTTGGGGTTGCCTGGTTCAAGAGATGGCCCCATCGGGAGGGTTGGAAATCTTGGTGGGCATGAACCGGGATCCGCAGTTTGGACCGTTGATCACTTTTGGTTTGGGTGGCATATATGTAGAAACCTTGCGGGATGTAACTTTTCGAGTGGCACCACTTTCCCGCCAGGAAGCTGAAGAAATGTTATCGCAGGTTCGGGCACATGCCCTGTTGGATGGCGTAAGAGGCCAGCCACCTATGGATAAGTCAGCTATCGTGGATACGCTTTTGCGAGTCTCCCAATTGGTTCAAGACTTTCCTGAGATCATAGAAATGGATATCAACCCATTGATGGTTTATCACCAGGGTGAGGGAGCCTTGGCATTGGATATGCGTCTGGTTTTAAAATGATATTGCTTGATTAACTATGTACATACGTAATGTACCAGATAGAATTTGGTCTTGCTAATCTTGTGGAAAGGGAAAAACGATGAAATCACTTTATATTACCGGCGCTGAACGATATTCTGGAAAAACCGCAACTTGCTTATCCTTGGGTATCCGGATGCAGCTCGATGGTTTTCATGTCGGTTATCTCAAACCGCTTAGCTTGCAACCCTGGCGCATCGGGAATAAAACCGCTGATGAAGATGCTGCGTTTGTGAAACAAATTCTGAACTTATCCGCAGAGCCTTGGGAGCTTTCACCAGTCGTTATCACCCCTGAGTTTTTACGTGACCGGTTGATCAACCCACATCCTGAAGATTTGATGGTAAAAGTCAAGAAGGCATATCAAAAGTTAAGCCAGGATCAGGATGTATTGATCCTTGAAGGAGGTGGCAGTTTACGTGAGGGGTATGTCGTGGGCTTACCCACCGTCGATGTGGTGAGCAAGCTGGGCAGCCAGGCACTCGTAATCGCCAAATACCGGGAGGAAGTGCGCATGCTGGATGATGTCTTATATACACAAGCCCGATTGGGCGATTCATTCTGCGGGATACTCATCAACCGCGTTCCGGAGGATGCCAATGACTTTGTCAAAAAAATTGCTGTTCCTTTCCTGGAAAACAAGAAAGTCAAGGTATTCGGTGTCCTGCCAGAAGTACGTGGGTTATCTGCCCTCACTGTTGGAGAGCTGATCAAACTGCTTGACGCGGAAGTCTTGACGAAATATCAGCGTTCAGAAGCACTGGTGGAGAATCTGACGGTTGGTGCAATGACTGCCGAAGCTGCCCTTAGCCGCTTCCGGCGCTCCTCGAATAAGGCAGTCATCACAGGCGGCGACCGAACGGATATTCAATTGGCAGCTTTGGAGACTTCTACGACCTGCCTTATCCTCACTGGTAACCTTCGTCCCAGTCCCCTGGTGATCAAGCAAGCCGAGGAATTTGGTATATCGGTTTTGTTGGTACGAACCAACACTATGGAAACTATCGAGCAGATTGAAAAATTCTTTGGAAAAACCCGCCTTGGTCAAACCGCTAAACTCAAGCAGTTCCAAGCCCTTTTGGATACCCATCTGGATAAAGACAGATTGTACCAATCCCTGGGTTTGAAATAATAATCCTCTTCAAAAACGATGTATCCTAATTTCCGAGATACCTACTTATCCAGGTGCTTGTTTTCATTATCACCTAATCACCTAACAGCTTAATTACCTGAGCACCATATTTTCCTAACCGCCTAATTACCCGAGCACCTAATTGCCTAATTCCTCTCTGCCATCTTTTCCCCTCGGCTGCTGCTGAGTGATGCAGTGAATATTACCACCACCAAGCAAGATTTCACGTGCTGGTACTCCCACCACCTTACGATCTGGCATCACTCTCTGCAAAGCATTCAATGCAGGGCGGTCATGTGGATCTTCGAAGGTCGGGATAACCGCTCCCCGGTTGCATAAATAAAAATTGATGTAAGAAGCAGCCATTCTATCGCCTGCTTTACGTGGCTTACTACCTGGTATAGTCTGCACACCCTGGGCTTCAATGTCTGTGATCGTTACAGGGTCGGGTTGGTGAATTTTATGGATCACTAATTTCCGACCATGCGCATCGGTTGCTTTCTCCAATCGACGGAAAGCATCCAGGGATATTTCATATTGCGGGTCATGCTGATCATCCGTCCAGGTTAATGCGAGCACACCTGGCTCCAGGAAGCAGCATAGATTATCGACATGTCCGACCGTCTCATCGTTATATACTCCCCTATCAAACCAGATGATCTTTGAAACACTCAGGTGGCTTTTTAGTACCTTCTCAATTTCTCCCCTTGATAATGAGGGATTTCGGTTTGGGTTTAGCAGGCACTCTTCGGTGGTTATGAGAGTTCCCTGCCCATCTACATGGATCGAACCCCCCTCCAAGATAATCGGAGCTCTATAACGTTCCATTTCCTCCAATTCCAGCACTTTTTGAGGAACGGCGTCATCGAGGTCCCAAGGATAATACAACCCACCTTCCGAGCCACCCCAGGCGTTAAAAATCCAATCAATCCCTCGTACGTTACCAAAATTGTCTACGACAAATGTAGGACCGCAATCACGCATCCATGCATCATTATTCTGAATCACCCTCACTTCGACACTCGCGGGAAGCATACTCCGAGCCATACCATAGTGGGTAGGGTTTACCCCCATGCATACCGGTTCAAATTGGGATATCGCTTTGGCCACCTCCACGAAAGCTCTTTGGGCAGGTTTGGCGCCATCACGCCAGTTATCGAGACGTTCTGGCCATAACATCCATGTTTTGGCATGTGGCTCAAACTCCGCTGGCATTCGGAATCCATCTTCGGATGGAAGTGTTTTGAGCAGCCGGTACATTTCACTCACCTGGATGAAAGTTACTTGGTAACCTTATCCATGAAAGCGAGTATTTGAGACTTGTGGAACGTCTTTATCTCAGTTGAGGGTCGTTGCAACCGTGGGTACACAAAATAAACCAGCAAACCTTTCTCAGTATGAAGGCGATTTTCTGATTGGTCAAAGATGATGGACCTTGGGTGATCCATGACCTCATCCGTGGCTTCCACTCCACGCGAGGCTGGTAAGCAGTGCATAAACTTGCACTGGGATGGTGCCTTCTCAAAAAGCTGAAGGTTCACCTGGAAAGTTGGCATGAATGCTGCTCTCCGTTCCGGGATTTGGTCTTCCTGCCCAACCCACCACCACAGATCAGTATAGATATAATCCGCATTTTTTACCGCTTCCACAGGATCCTCTGTCAGTATAAGCGAACCGCCCGATTCAGAACAATTCTCCTGTGCCCACTCCACCCATTTAGCAGGTGCCTGGTATTTCTTCGGCGCGGCTTGGGTAAAGTGCATTCCCATTTTTGTCGTGATGAGCATTAATGAGCTTAGCACATTGGTCGCATCCCCAACGAAGGTGATGTGGATATCCTCCAGTTTTTTCCCTTCTGGCATGTGCTCGATCATGGTCAAAGTGTCGCAAACCACCTGTGTGGGATGGTTGTAATCGGTTAATCCATTGATGACGGGCACAGTGGCATGCTTTGCAAGGTTTGTGACCGTCTCATGTTTCAACGTGCGCGCCATGATTACATCACACATGCGTGATAGCACTTGAGCAGTATCGTAAAGCGATTCGCGTACTCCCAAATGAATTTCTCCCGGTTTAAGATACAAGGCATGACCTCCCAGCTCCGTCATGGCTACTTCAAAAGAGACTCGCGTTCGTGTGGAAGGCTCTTCGAAGATCATTGCCAGGGATGCGTCTGCAAGGAGTTTAGGAGTGCAACCTTGCTTATCTGCCGCTTTTATGAGACATATCAGTTCGATAATTTCCAACAACTCGGTTTTTGTGAAATCTTGGATATCGATGAAATGTTTAAGTGTCAAAGTCTGCTCCTTTGTTTATGAGTACTTGACTATTATTTACTGACCACAACATCTGCGCCTTATTTGAGCTATATGCGATATCTCGCCGAAATAAAACTCATGGTACAGCATTTTTTTACATTCGTTGATCATTCAATCCATGAGCTGAAAAATCAAGAGACAGATAATATTATAGTGTAACTATATTAAGTAGAATAGTGTCAAAACACTTATACTTGACATATAAATTGGATGCTATAGATTTAATGGAATTAGTTAAGATTTCTCGTTAGCAAAATGGTATAAATTGTCGTATGAATTAAAAAAAAGGAGATACAGTTATGAATGTTTCTGAAGCTATTCAACTGAAAAGAGCAATCAGGATATTTACCAACCAGTCACTCCCAGAATCATCAATTCTCACCCTCCTAAATGCAGGTCGCCGGGCTCAATCCTCCAAAAATACCCAGCCTTGGAATTTTATCGCCATTACCGATAAAAACACTCTTAAAGCACTTGCTGAATGTGGACGTTCTAGTAGTCACCTGGCAGGAGCTGCATTGGGTGTGGCGATAATACATCCTGACCCCGGGGAGATGTTCCAATTGATGTTTGATATTGGTCAGGCAGCAGCCTATATGCAATTGGCAGCTTTGGAGCTTGGGATTGGCTCTTGTCTCGCCTCAATTTATGAGCCGGATAAAGCGCGGGAATTGTTGGGGTTTCCCCATGATATGTTATTGCGCATTGCAATATCCTTTGGCTATCCGCAAGAAGTGGATTTATTAACCCAGAAACCCAAGAAAGGTGGTCGACGACCTCTCGATGAAATCGTCCATTGGAATAAGTGGTAACCTCCTACCTTGCAACTTATCCAATAGGGTTGCGTAAAGATATATGAACAATGAACTTACATGGATGATTATTAAGGAGGTATAGTATGTCCCCAAATGACAAAAAACTTTTACGGCGGTCAAGGCACAACCGCATCTTCGCCGGTGTTTGTGGTGGATTGGCTGATTTTTTCGGCATCAGCGCGTTTTGGTTCCGGTTGGCTTTTTTGATCGCCCTGCTCCCCGGAGGTGTGCCGGGTTTCTTGCTCTACCTGTTGCTATGGATCATCATCCCAAACGAGTAATATCCCCTTTGATCAAATAAAAAAAAGAGACGCCTAATTCGCGTCTCTTTCTATTTTATTACCCTGTCGAATAGTGTTCTACCTCATGCTCAGCCATAGCGATTCGTTTACCCAATGCAGGGTGCGAGTATAACAGCCATTCAACCCAGGTTTCAGGGTCGGCATCCGCAAGGTTCTGGTTTGCTAACCTTCTTAATGCGGATGCATACGCAGTCCCATTATGAGTGAGAGACAACGCATATTCATCTGCCCGCCGCTCACGCCAGCGTGAAAAGCCATTTTCCAACGGCATCGTTACCAGACTATATAAACCAAGCACGATCAAGAATAATGGAAATGCAGCCAAGTCGGCTGGTCCGGTAAAACCGAGTGCTTTAACCCCCCAATTTAATCCCAAAGAAGCTAAAAATAAACCTATCAATGTGGTAAGACTTCCGAAGATGATCCCAAGGGGTATATCCTTATTAACCTGATGCCCTAACTCATGCGCCATAATGGTTTCAATCTCATCCGTGGTGAATTCATTTAAAAGCGTGTCACCTATGATGATGCGCCTTGTGTTTCCCAATCCGGTCAAACCTGCATTGGCTTGTTTCGTCCGTCTGCTCATATCGAATTTGAAAACCCCCCTAACGTACGTGCCAGAACGCTTGGCTAGCTGCATCAACCTATCTGCGAGCTCCGCATACTCTTCACCCAATGGGACGAACTTATTGAACAATGGCATGAGTAATGTCGGTGCCAGATTTGCCAGGGTCACGTTGAAGATAAGCAAGATCCCCGCCGCCCATAACCACCATAAGGTCGGAAATGTCCGTAACACGGCATAGATGATTTCCAGCACGATCATCCCAATTATTCCACCTATCAGGATCCCTTTAACCTGATCTGTGATCCAGCCAGATAGCTTCTGCGTGGATAGTTCAAAACGGTGAGGGAGAATGTAACCCTGGTAATAGGAGAGAGGAAGGTTGATGACAAACATGATTCCCCCAATGACCACAACATATAGGAGTAGAAGCAGCCAATCATTGGTAGTAAATCCAAGCAGCCACACCTTAATTGCCTCCGACCAGCCAAAAATCAGCCAGGCCAGTATATATAAACCACTGATGATTAAATCCAAAACCATCATCCGACGATTGATTCGTGAATATTGTTTCGCCCGCTTCTGTCTTTCAGGGTCCAGTTCGGTGGAAACGTTTATTGTCCCTTGGTCCATTCCATCACCATCTTTCTCTGTCCCTCTGTCTCTGGAGATTGTTCGTACTTTCCGGGGATTCCTTTACGGTATTCTTGGATCCTTTCCAAAGCTCTATCTCCCGGTATCCCATGCCGGACCAGATAACATCCAACCACCGTACCAGTTCTTCCCCTTCCCCCATAGCAATGCAAATAGATAATTTTCTCCTCGGAAAGGGCTAAATCGATCGTATCAAGGATCTCTACCATCTTTTCTTTCTCTGATCTGTCGAAATCCAGGATCGGTATCCGCTTATGCATTACCATCTTGGGAATTCTGGCTGCTTCCTCTTGAAATAAATGGATATATGGCTTCAATCCTGCCTCCCTTGCTTCGGTGAGATCGAGTATAAGATTGGTACCCTGATCCAAAAGCCATCGTAATTTTTCCCTTGCTTCATCGTCTTGAATTGATCCCGGGTATTCTCCCGCTCTGAACCGGCGGGGTACGACCCAATAAGAATTATGAATGGGCGTTGAATGATTATCCATATTTATTTAATAACTAATGCCCCGTTGGTAATATTATGTTGTCTCGCTTGTAAAGTTGGTGAACATAACTGCCCGCTCCCAATTGCGTCAGTGCTCATTGATGTATCCGTTTCAGTTTGCCCTGGTGGATTGCACGTGACCTCAGCATGTACATCTGAGAAAAGCATCATCCCAGATGCAATTTGCACGAGCTCTCCCTGACCGAGTAAAGTACTCACATAGAACAATTTGTCATTTAGACCAGGCTCATGCAATACTGGTGTATAAGATTTTTCGACCCGATAATACATGGCAATTAATATTCCGTTTTGTCCTAAGCGCAGGCGCTGAGAAGATGATGTATTGTCCCATTGCCACACATCGTGCGTTTCTCCACTCAGGGAGTTACCAACTGGCGGAGTGATACTTGGCGTCAATAACCAATCTCCTCGAACATATTCTCCAAGTGCGCTACCTGATAATGATTCGATTCGGGTCACGATGACATCTGCGCTGGCTCCGATGGTCATGGTGGGAGGCGGTGAGTTCCCGATGACCTTCTCGTATATATATAACAAAGACTGGTACGATTGTAGATGGTATGTGACGTACCGCAGCCAAACGCTCCCATCCGTGTTGACGGTGGCATCTAAAAAGCTGGTGTTTTCAGGTAGATGGGCAGATACAATTAGCGGGAATGGCAATAATGCCGCGGTTTGATCAAGATTCAGATGGTCTTCAAGGACACCATTAGCAGACGATTGTAACATTGAATCTCCTGAAATAACTTGCACATTACCAACTTACAGCCAGCGATTGGGG
>CAZXPK010000036.1:0-27793 GCA_964642565.1 uncultured Anaerolineaceae bacterium | reverse complement strand
GAATAAAACTACGAAGTCTGTACCCAAAGTTTCAGCTTTGACAGACTACTAGATTGAGAAAAAAATAGCTCACCAATCCTTCCAGTTCCTATACTGGAAGGTTTTAGTTTATATGAAGATTTTTGTGCTAAACTAAACCACAATATTAAATTGTTAATTGGAAGATGGACCATTATGCAACCTATCCTGCGAATTAATCTTTCTACCCGTTGTATTGATGAATTCATAGTCCCTCGACAATGGGAAGTTGATTATCTGGGTGCAGCATCATTAGGAGCCAGAATATTATACGAAGAATTAATCCCAAGTTTAGATCCATTATCTCCTGAAGCCTCACTATTATTTATCAATGGCCCTTTATCTGGGACATCTGGACCTGCGGTTGGACGTTTTGTGATATGTGCCAAATCACCGGCAACTGGTCTGTGGGGAGAATCTAATTGTGGTGGGTTCTGGGGTCCTGAACTACGCATGGCTGGATTTGATGGGTTGTGGATTACCGGAAGAGCTGAATCACCTGTCTATATCAGCATAATAAACAAAAAAGTTGATATACACCCGGCGGTGCATATCTGGGGAATGGATACATATTCAACTCAGGCGGTTGTAAAATCAGAATTGGATGCTAAAAATTCACGAATAGCCGTGATTGGCCCCGCAGGGGAAGCTAAGATTCCATTTGCTGTTGTACTCACCGACCATGGAAGAGTAGCAGGACGAACTGGTATGGGAGCCGTGATGGGTGCAAAAAAACTTAAAGCGGTCGCAGTGAAAGGAAATGGGAAAGTCCCAGTGGCGGATCCGGAAAAATACACTTTGGTGAGGTCAAATGCGAATCATGAGTTAAAAGCTGATACTTATACCGATCTAATGCATGAACTTGGTACAGCTGGAGTTGCTGATTATATGGATTATTTAGCAGAAATGCCTAAAAAATATTATCAAAATGGAGTATACGAAAATGCAGTAAAGATCTCAGGTGCCAACATTGCAGAGAGTATATTAGCCGGGACAAGTGCATGTCATGCATGTGTTATTGCTTGTGGCAGGGTGGTTCGTTTGGAGGATGGAGAAAAAAGGAAAGGTCCTGAGTATGAAACATTAGCTGGATTTGGGCCAAATTTATTGTTTGATGACCCAATTAGAATAACCAGGCTGGGTGAATTATGTGATCGATATGGAATGGATACGATTAGCCTAAGCAACACAATCGGTTTAGTATTCAAATTACATGAGATGGGGTTTATAAACCAAGAAGCTGAGGAAATAACATTAGATTGGGGAAATCCTGATACCATGGAAACTTTGATTCATCAAACCGTGCACCAAGAAGGTTTAGGTGTCTGGATAGCTAAGGGATCCAGAGAATTGGGTAAACACTTTAACTGCGAGGAAGAAGCCGTTCAAGTGAATGGATTGGAGGTACCGTATCATGATCCGCGAGGTGCAAGTGGAATGGCATTGGTATATGCCACATCGCCACGAGGCGCCTGCCATAATCAATCGGATTACTTTGTAATTGATATGGGACAGGTATTAACCAGCCTGGGAATGAAGCCCATCGCCAGACAAGCCGGGGCCGAAAAAGCACAAAATGTGGCCATACATCAGGATTGGCGGACAATAGCGAACTCTTTGGTATTATGCGTATTTGCAAATGTCCCAGCAGAAACTGTTGTTGATCTGGTTAATAGCGCATGTGGTTTGGATTGGCACATAGAGGATCTGATGCTGACCGGAGAACGTGGCTGGAATTTGAAGAGAGTCATTAACAATCGCTTAGGTCTTACCAGAAAGAACGATAAATTACCGAAAGCATTGCTGCAACCATATTTCGATCATCCCGCTGGTGCGGAAGGATATGCCCCAGATTTAGAAAAAATGCTTAAGGCTTATTATGAAGTTCGGGAGTGGGATCCAAAGACAGGTTTTCCCCAAAAAGAAAAATTAATTTCTTTGGGGTTGGAATGGTTGGTGGAGGATTTATGGAAAAGCTATACTCTGTGAAAGAAATGCAGTCATTAGAGAAAGAAGCCAATGAAAAAGGTTTAACCTATGAGATGATGATGGAAAATGCTGGGAAAGGGATTGCAGATGAAATCGAACTTGCGTATAGTCAATTGCCTAACAAGAAAGTTTTCGCTTTAGTCGGTTCTGGTAATAACGGTGGCGATGCTTTAGTTGCTTTGTACCATTTATCTCTGCAACAATGGGAAGCTTGTGCATATATTGTAAAAAAGAGAGCTCCGGATGACCCATTGATCGCAAGACTTACTGCAAATGGAGGGCAAGTGATCAAAGCAGAAGAAGATAAGAAATTCACACGACTGATGAAATTAATGAAGTCATATGCGGTATTAATAGATGGTGTGTTCGGGACCGGAATAAAATTACCACTAAAAGAGGATATCGCCAGTGTCTTATTATTTGTCAAAGATAACCTGAGAATTGACTCAAAGAAAATACATGTTGTGGCAGTAGATTGTCCTTCAGGCGTGGATTGTGAAACTGGTGAAACTGCAGAAGAAACAATACCAGCTGACATTACCGTTACTATGGCAGGTGTGAAAAGCGGATTGATTAGATTCCCTGCCGCAAAAATTACGGGTGAAATACGTGTTGCCAGTATTGGCCCTATTCAAAATTTACAGACGTATAAAGATAACCAGAAAATTATCCTCACCAGAGAGATAATTACTGAGTACCTTCCTGACAGACCACCTGATGCTCATAAAGGGACATTTGGTACAGCTTTTATCGTGGCGGGTTCGGTAAACTATACAGGCGCAGCTCTATTAGCTGGCATGGCTGCATATCGATCAGGTACTGGATTGGTTACAATGGCAGTTCCTGCTCCATTACATGAAGCCTTGTCCGGTCAGTTTCCAGAATCCACTTGGGTTTTATTACCTCATGAGATCGGCGTGATTTCAGCAGATGCGGCTCGAGTTGTCCGGCAAAATCTCAATCGGGCGACTGCCATTTTAATTGGCCCTGGATTAGGTCTGGAAGATACGACCAAGGAGTTTTTATCCAAACTTTTCACAGAGGGTAGTTTGGATAATAAAGGAGGCATAGGTTTCATCCATAACTCGAAGACAAACCTTGAGAGTAAGAATATTCAGACCCCAATTATCATGGATGCTGATGGATTAAAATTATTTTCAAAAATGCCTAATTGGTCAGAACTGCTTCCATCTAAAGCTATTCTAACCCCTCATCCTGGGGAGATGTCTGTCTTAACCGGATTAACTACCGAGGAGATACAAGCGGATCGATTGGATATTGCTAAGCAATATTCGAAGAAATGGGGTCATATTGTGGTGCTTAAAGGTGCCTTTACCGTGGTTGCAGCCCCTGATGGACAACTGGCTGTCGTTCCGGTCGCCTCTCCGGCTTTGGCTAAAGCCGGAACAGGTGATGTTTTAGCTGGATTGATCGTTGGGTTACGTGCTCAGGGAATTGAAGCTTTTCAGGCTGCGTGTGCAGGGGTGTGGATTCATGCTAATGCTGGTTTATTAGCTGCAAAACGCATGGGTAATACAGCTTCAGTTATTGCCAGTGATGTATTAAATGCGATTCCTCAAGTCATTAGCGAATTGCAATCAATTTAGATAATTAACCAAAAATAACAGAACCCACTTATTTTACGATGGGTTCCGTTATTTTTATTCAAATTATTATTAACCTTCTACAGTAACCTCAGATGTGTCGTCTTTCGTAGGTTTTGCTTTTTTCTGCACTACAGATTCGATCTTGGATTTTTGAGCCTGATACACTTCTTGGCCCTTTTTCTTTAATTCGATTGCTTTCTCTTGGGTTAATTTTGCCAACTCGTCCGCTCGGGCTCTTGCTTCTGCTGCAGCTGCTTCAGCCTTGATCCTTGCTGTTTCAGCCTTTTCGGCAGCTTTATCCTTCAGCTCAATGCTCCTATCGTGAATAATTGTTCGGGTCTCTTCACCGGATTGAGGTGCTAAGATTAATGCAACTGCAGCACCTACCAAACCCCCGATAACAAAACCAGCAAGAAATGCACCAAAATCACCATCTCGCTCAGACATTGTGTTTTCTCCTTTCACTATATCTTTATCGTTTTCGCGTAAATTTCAAGATATCCGTAACTCGTTGAAATACTGCAATAACTTCATTTAATTTGATTACGGGTTCGACTAGATTATCGCTTAAAAATTTTGTGGTTCCACGCAGGTTGCTAATGGTCTCATTTGTAGAATCCAGGATAGGTTTTACCTCATTCTCAAGTAAATTTGTCAGCCGGGCAATCTGAATGATCAAAATAGTTAACGCTAAACCGATTAATAAGGATTCCAAAGCCATCAAGATGATAAAAATATCCCTCAATCGTGATACCGTCTCGATTGAGGTGAGACCTGGACTGATTAGAAATACCAAACCAGTAACGAGCACTCCTAAAAGGATAATGCCCAATAAAACAATCCCTACGATGGTAAGTCGCTGCTTACGAAGTGCCTGGGGATCTGAATTCGATTGGGATGATTTAGTCTGCAGCTCGTTTATACCGTTATCCATTATAAAAATATTATACCATAGCGAATAATTTTCCACTTTACACGGATTATCCGGCAATTAACCCTGGATTATATTTAGATAAGAGACTTCAACCAAAAATGCTTGACATTCGGCTCATCAAAAGTATAATCAATGTTGGAAACGGAACTAAAATCCTTCTTCTATGTATGAAATAGACAATACAGATATCGAGATAATAAATTTATTGATGGAAGATGGGCGAATGCCTGCATCAGAGATGGCTAGACGTATAGGAGGCATCTCTGAACGGGTCATCCGATACAGAATTGAACGGATCGTTAAAGAGGGGTACATTCAAATCAGTGCAATCACTAATCCAAAATCATTAGGGTATACGGTAACAGCGGATGTATTTCTTGAGGTCGAATCTGGTGCTATCCTCGATGTTGCTAAAAAAGCATCAGAGTACGATTGTGTTAGTTACGTCGCATGTTCGATCGGGGAAAGCGACATCAGTATTCAGGTTGTCGGTCATGACACCAGTGAAGTCTATCAATTTGTGACTGAAATTATAGGAAAGATTCCCGGTGTCCGTAAAACGACAACATCAATTGTTCCCCTGGTATTGAAGGATGTTTATCAATGGCGGATACCCAAGGCTGCCTGTGCTTCTGGAAATTCCAATACGATTATTACAACTAAGGAGAGCAAGGATGGAAACAATTCGACCCAAAAGCCAATTAATGCAAACGAGAGCATTAAAATCGATTCCTTTAGGGGTTAATTCTAATTTTCGATATTGGGGAGATGGAATCACACCCTATGTTAGCAAAGCAAAGGGGGGTTATTTATGGGATGTGGATGGTAAACGCTATATAGATTACCGTTTGGCGTTTGGACCGATCATTCTTGGTCACGCTTACAATGAGATCAATGCAAAGGTTCATGAGGAAATCGATCAATCCGTTTTATGTGCCATGACCAGCGAGTTGGAGATTGAAGTCGCTGAAATGATTATTGATATGTGCCCATGTGTGGATATGGTCAGGCTGGCATGCTCAGGAACCGAAGCTACGATGCATGCGTTGAGAATTGCCCGGGCGTATACAGGACGTGAGAAAGTGATTAAGTTCGAAGGAATGTATCATGGTTTTCAGGACTATACATTGTTCTCGACCTATGCTCCTGCCGAAGTATATGGGAATATAAATAATCCAATCGCTATTCCCTCGAGCTCTGGCATCCCAAAATCACTTAATGATTTGATCATCACCTTGCCCTTCAACAACTTCGAAGTAATGGATAAGGTATTAAAAAGAGTTGGTCATGATATAGCTACTATAATTGCTGAACCTTGTTTGGGAAATTGTGCTGCGATTGAACCCATCCCAGGCTTCCTGGAATTTCTACGCGAAAAATGTACAGAGTATGGGATTGTATTTATCTTAGACGAAGTTAAAACCGGTTTCCGGATCGCACGAGGAGGCGCTCAAGAATACTACCATGTGCTACCAGACTTGGCTACATATGCCAAAGCACTTGGAAATGGCTACCCGATAGCTGCGTTCGGTGGTAAGAAGGAAATCATGAGTGTTATCGGGAAGGGTGTTGCGCAAGGTGGGACTTACAACAATAATAAACCGGGAGTGGCAGCTGCTTATGCCACACTTAAACTACTGAAAGAAAAGCCCATTCTGGAAACGATTGAATCCCGCGGCAAGAAATTAATGGAAGGTTTAAAATCCATCTTCCAAAACGCGGGTATTCCTGCAACCGTGCATGGCTATCCTGCGATGTTGTCATTTACAGTTGGAGCTAAAAAGGTCATTGACCAACGTGATTTGCAGGAAACTGAGCAGGATTATTATCTTCGCCTCATGGATTATGCTATAGAACGCGGGGTAATGCCCGATCATGACCCAAGAGAGCCATGGTTTCTCTGTTATTCTCATTCAGATGGTGATATTGACGAGACCTTGAATGTCATGGCTGATGCAGTTAAAGAGGTCAGAAGGTAATAAACGCAGAATTTTAAAAAATAACCCCTAAATAGCCAATTCCTTCATGGAGTAATTAATGAATAACGCAAATAATAATCTTTCAACCAGAGAAATTATGAATTTAAATAAAGAATATACTCTTTTCTCCTGGTCTATACAATCTGCAACTAATCCAATCCCAATTACCCGCGCTGAGGGAGTTTACTTCTGGGACGCTGATGGTAAGCGCTACATTGACTTCTCCTCCCAGCTGATGAATATGAACATTGGTCACCAACACCCAAAAGTAATTAAAGCCATTCAGGATCAGGCTGCACAGCTATGCTATGCCCATCCGGGAATGGCGACGGAAGCGCGGGGAATTTTGGGGCGAAAGATCGCTGAAGTAGCTCCAGGTAATTTGAAGAAGACATTTTTTTGTTTAGGTGGGGCTGAAGCGAATGAAAACGCCATAAAAATGGCTCGATTTTACACCGGACGGAATAAGATCATGGCTCGCTACCGCTCGTACCATGGGGCAACACATGGGGCGATTGCTCTGACAGGTGATTATCGCCGATTACCTGTCGAGCCGGCCATGCCTGGTGTCGTCCATTTCTTGGATCCATTTTGCTACCGCTGCCCGTTTGGTTGGACGATTGAGACCTGTCATCGTGAATGCATTTCACATGTGGATGAAGTGATTAATTATGAGGGCCCCGATAAGATTGCTGCAGTCATCATGGAGGGAGTAACTGGTTCTAATGGATTAATCGTTCCGCCTGATGATTATTGGCCGCGTGTGCGCGAAATATGTAATAAATATGGAATCTTATTGATTTCTGATGAGGTAATGAGCGGTTGGGGGCGAACAGGGAAATGGTTTGCGGTGGATAATTGGAATGTTGTCCCGGATATTATTACCACTGCGAAGGGAATTACATCAGGTTACGTTCCTTTGGGGGCAGTAATCATCTCTGAAACGATCGCCAATTATTTTGAAGACAAAATGCTCTGGTGCGGGTTGACATATAGTGGACACCCCTTAGCATGTGCAGCTGGTGCTGCCACAATAGATGTTTATACGGAAGATGGGTTACTTCAGAATGCTATAAAAGTAGGAAGGCATCTTGGAACGCGTTTGGAAGAAATTAAATTAAATCATCCTTGTGTCGGAGATGTCCGATATATAGGATTATTCACTGCAATAGAGATTGTTAGCGATAAAAAGACGAAAAAACCGATTGACCCATTAGCAGAGACTGGGAAATTCTTGCGCGATAATGGTTTATTCACCTTTATTTTTCATAATGTTATATTTGTCGTTCCACCATTGTGCATAACAACGGCACAAATTGATGATGGACTAGAAATTATTGATAAAGCATTAAGAATCACTGATGGACTTTGTGAGGAATGAAATAATGGAGAAAATTCTGAACTATATCGCCAATTCATGGATCCAATCCACTGCATCTGAATTTATTGAAGTATTTAATCCAGCAACACAACAATTAATAGCCAAAACTCCTTTATCTCCTGTTGTAGAACTAGACAAAGCTGCATCAGCTGCGTTTAAGGCTTTTCCAGATTGGAAACATACACCTGTCACAGAACGTATTCAATATCTTTTTAAACTAAAGAATGCACTTGAGGAACATTTTGAGGAATTATCGCGATTGGTTACGATAGAATGTGGTAAGACATTAGAAGAATCACGCGGTGAAATGAGGCGGGCAATTGAGAATGTAGAGATCGCATCTGGTATGCCAATCCTGATGCAAGGTTACAACAATGAAGATATCGCCAGGGGTATAGATGAATTTATGCTCCGACAGCCCATTGGTGTTTGTGCTGCTATATGCCCGTTTAATTTTCCTGGGATGATCCCATTTTGGTTTATGCCATATGCGCTTGCCTGCGGTAATACGTATATTGTCAAGCCATCTGAAAAGGTTCCTTTAACTATGCAGCGAATTTTTTCATTGATTGACGAAATTGGATTTCCTCCCGGCGTAGTAAATTTAGTCAATGGTGCCAAATCTATTGTCGATGGTTTACTTGATCATCCGTCAATTCGGGCAATCAGTTTTGTCGGCTCCACGACGACAGCGAAATATATCTACAGTAGATCTGCAGCGAATGGCAAACGGGCACAATGCCAAGGGGGGGCAAAAAATCCAATAGTGGTCATGCCAGATGCCGACATGGACATGACAACAAAAATTACTGCTGATAGTGCGTTCGGTTGTGCTGGTCAACGATGCGCAGCTGCATCTATTGCGATAACAGTGGATAATGCAAGAGATATATTTACTGAATCCATTTGTGAAGCTGCATCAAATCGAGTAACAGGCTATGGCCTTAATGAAGGGGTTCAGATGGGTCCAGTGATCAATACTCAGAGTAAATCGAGAATTAATGAGCTTATCGGAAAGAGTCAATCTGAAGGGGCAGGTATTCCGATTGATGGTAGGAATCCAACCATAGTGGGATATGAACACGGAAATTTTGTGCGACCAACTATATTGGTAAATGTATCTTCTGAAGATGAAATTGCTAAAACCGAAATCTTTGGACCAGTATTGGGGTTAATGCATGTAAACTCTCTTGAAGACGCAATTACCCTAGTAAACAAAAACAAATATGGAAATATGGCATGTATATTTACAAACAGTGGGTCGGCAGCCAGGAAGTTTCGTAATGAAGCCGATGTGGGCGATGTAGGAGTGAATGTCGGTATTGCAGCACCAATGGCATTTTTCCCATTCAGTGGCTGGAAGGATAGCTTTTTTGGTGATTTACATGGCCAGGGTTGGGATGCAATTGAATTTTTTACACAAAAAAAGGTCGTAATTGAACGATGGCCAAAGGAATGGTTTAGAAAGTTTTAGGGAAAGGAGGAAGCATAAGATAAAAAGCAATAAATATATTGGCTCCGTTAAGAAAAAGATGTATCGTAATTCCACCAATTTTTCAGCAGGAGAATGAAAAAATGCCAGAACAGATGGCTTTTGCTCGGAAAGCAAGTGGACTTGTACGTGGTTTGTCTTTTATCGATGCTTTTGGTGTCGGTTTCATGAACCAAGGTCTGACGCCCAGCATGTGGGTAATGATAAGCCTCGGTCTGGGGGTATATACAGGGGGTAACCTGATTATTGCTACATTGTTATCTGCCCTACTCTGCGGGATTGGATTCTCTTTGGTTTGGGGAATTCTTGGAGGTTCAATGCCTCGCTCAGGGGGTGAATATATTTATAACTCCCGAATTATTCACCCTCTGATTGGAATTGCAGAGTCGTTTGGGAACGCCTTTGTATGGATCATGTGGATCTATGTTTTAGCACCATGGACGATTGATCCCGGGTTGGTAATGATGTTCCAATACTTAGGACTCGAAAAGGCAGCTGAAGTGGTAACAACACCCATAGCTGTCTTTTTAATCTCAAGCGTTGTGAGTTTTATTGCCTTGCTGTTCGTAGTGTTTGGGATGAAAGTATTTGCAACGGTCCAGAAAGTGGTAATGGTCCTTGCTGTTGCGGGTACCACAATCATTTTGTTGGTATTTACTTTCACATCTCATGATGCATTCGTTCAAGCATGGAATAATCTATCTGCCCAATACGGATCATTGGATTATCAAGGCTTTCTAAGCACTGCCAGGACAACGATTGAGGGTGCAGGGAATGTGTTACCCACAACCTGGAATTGGTTTGATACGTTAGGAGTGATGGTTGCTGGCTCCTGGTTGTTTGCCTATTCATACTGCATTACATTCATTGCAGGTGAAGTAAAACGACCTGATAAAACAATCATCCTTGCAAACGTGTCTGCCGTGCTTGTACCAGCTATCTTCATGGTTTGGTTGGGAATTGTCCTGTATCGGACGGTCGGGTTTGAGTTCCTGTCAGCCACTGCCTGGGTTGATAATAGTGGAGAAGCTTTAGCTGGGTATGCCCTCCCTTGGTCACCCAATTTTGTTGGGCTAGCAGCAGTGATCACTCAAAACAAGTTTATTGTGTTCATGATGGCGCTATCGTTCATGCTCTTCAACTTGTGGTGGGTCGCACTTTCCTACCTGGCTTTCCCACGAATTTTATTTGCCTGGGGCATGGACAGGATGGGACCCAAATGGTTCGCTGATATTGATTATCGCTGGGCCTCACCCGTCAAGAACCATATCCTGTGCTTTATTCTAGGTGAGCTCGGTATCGCTTTGTATGCCTTTAAAGGTAATCCAATGGAAGGTTTATCTGTCACCGGAATGGAGATTGTATCTGTGTTCGGTATTACTGCAATTGCAGCCGCGATTTTCCCATTCTCAAAGCGAGCCCGAAATATTTGGGATGCATCTCCCTACAAAAGTTGGAAGATCCTGGAAATACCAGTCGTAACGATTGGTGCTTTCTTCAACCTGGTTTACTTAGGTATTCTCTTCTATTTCTTCCTGGTCTTACCTGACCTTGAAGGTTTAGTGATAGGATCTATCATTTTATATGCAGTGGTATGGATTCTCGGCATCGCCTGGTACTTCTATTGGAAGTCGAGGAACAAACAAGTTGGTGTCGATGTAAGCATGACGTTTGGCGAATTACCTCCAGATTAATCACATATTGACATTCTTATCGAAGGACGAAGGGGTGACTCTTCGTCCTTCGTAAGTCCTTAATCATTGAGGAGTTGCAGATGGTTAATGCGATAAAGATATTCTTTGTGACCGATATCCATGGGTCGAATTTATGTTATCGGAAATATTTAAACGCTCTTAAAGTCTATAACGTGGATGTCGGGATACTTTTAGGAGATTTAACTGGCAAAGTATTGGTGCCATTGGTCGAAAAAGCTGGTGGGGGATGGGAAACTACATTGATGGGAACACATATCGATATCGGTACCCAAGAAGAGTTGGACAAATTGAAAAAAACCATCGAAATGATGGGCTATTATTGGGTTCACCAGACTCCCGATGAATTTAGAGCATTCAAAGAGGACCCTAAAAAAGTCGACTCTTTGTTTAAACAGCTAATGATGACTCGATTAAAAGAGTGGATCGCACTGGCTGATGAACGCTTAGCTGGAACAAGTTACAAAGTGTATATGGCACCGGGAAATGATGATCATTTTGAAGTCGACAAGATCATCGAGGATTCGAAAGCCATTGTAAATTGTAACAATAAGAATGTTATGGTGGGTGACCATGAGATGATTACATTCTCCTGGGCAAATCCGACACCATGGAATACCCCACGTGAGAAAACAGATGAAGAATTGGAACCCATGCTCGAAGAGCTGGTGATGAAAGTCAAGGATAGATCAAATGCGATTTTTAATTTCCACGCACCCCCTTATGGTTTCGCGCTGGACCTGGCACCCGAATTGACCAAAGATTTAGTCCAGGCTGCCGATCGAAAGATCCACGTCGGTAGCCATGCAGTTGCCAAAATGATTGAAAAATACCAGCCGCTTATCGGCCTGCATGGCCATATTCACGAATCAAGGGGCGCTCAAAAAGTGAAACGTACGCTGATCATCAATCCAGGCTCCGAATATTCTGAAGGAATTTTAAAAGGTGCGATGATCGTGTTGGAAAAAGGTAAAGTCAAGGATTATGTGTTCACATCTGGATAGGAGATAAGATTATGTTACCGGTAAAGAAGTTTCGCCTGCCCAAAGATATCCCTTTAGAAGAATATCCAAAGCCTGAAGAATATCTGAATGAAGCTCGTAGACTGACAGATGAAGCCCAGAAACAAGGATTAATACTCCGGGTGATGGGCCCTATTGCCTTACATTTTTACTACCCAGAGTATATTGATCTATACAGAAGCATGGAACGCCTTGGAGAAAGGGTATTCACGGATATCGATTATGCCTCCTATGGAAAAAATCGCGGAAAAATCGTTCCATTTTTCGAAAAGCAAGGCTATGAATTGGAAAAACGAGCTGCAATGATGAGCGGCGGAAATCGCCACATCTATTTTGGAAATGGTATTCCAATGATCGATGTATTTTTTGACAAATTGGACTACAACCATCCCATAAACTACCAGGGAAGGCTTGAGTATCACCCTTACTGTGTTTCGTTAGCGGATCTATTACTGCAAAAATTACAAATTGTGAAGATCAATGACAAAGATCTGAAAGATGCCATGCTACTTCTATTAGCCGCTCCACTCGGTCAAACTGATGACAACAAAATAGATTTAAAGTACGTGGCTAAGTTAATGTCAGACGATTGGGGATTTTATTACACCTCAATCATGAATCTTAATAAAATCCAGGCCGCGGTTAATGGTGTACCAGCCCTTTCGGAGCAGAATCGAATCCTGATTAAAGAAAAGGCTGAAACGATCATAAAAGTCATTGAATTGGAACCAAAATCGGGTAAATGGAAAGGTCGTGCCAAAACTGGTACAAGTAAGGTTTGGTACAAAGAAGTATCTGATTGGGAATAATGAGAAGGGAAAACAAGATGGAAAAATCACATACAGAGGCGATGGCTTTTGCCCAACGTTGGATTGATATCATTCATAAGGCAAGCGTGACTGAAGAAGAAGCAAAAGCAATCATTGAAGAATCAAAGCAAAACTTTGCAGAGCATTTCAACCGAGGTTGGTTGGATTATCGAAAATCCATCACTGAAGCTGGTGATTGGGCTTCAGTGGAATGGACCGGGTCTGGTGCTATCTTTCGGGACATTTTAGGGCGGGAGTATATTGACTGCCTGGGTGGCTATGGGATGATGGATCTTGGATGGGGTCATCCTGAAGTGATTGATAATGTAAAAGCTCAGCTGGGTCGTTCACCAATGCCGAGTCAGGAATTGATTGACCCGTTACGCGGGGTCCTTGCTCGGTTATTAGCAATGATCACACCTGGTGATATTAGATATAGCTTTTTTGCAGCCAGCGGTACTGAAGCAGTTGAAGGTTCGATTAAGCTTGCAAAAATGTACACCCATAAAAATGGTTTTATCGCAGCCCTCAACGCATTTCATGGAAAAACCATGGGCTCGCTCAGCATGATGGGTAAATCAGATTATCGTAAACCCGTTGGTACCCTCTATGGGGGACCTGTTTATCACGTCCCCTTTGGTGATGCAGATGCTGTCGAAAAGCAATTGGATATTTCACAAAAAGTCGGAATCGATATCGCTGCAGTTTTGATGGAACCAATCCAAGGTGAAGCTGGAGCGATTGTACCCCCGGATGATTTTTGGCCAAGAATACGGGAGGTTACCAAACATTATGGAGTTCTATTGATAGCAGATGAAGTGCAGACTGGGTTTGGACGTACCGGGAAACTTTGGGGGGTTGATCACTGGAATGTAAAACCAGATATTATTGCATTGGCAAAATCATTAGGTGGTGGGGTTATGCCGGTAAGTGCATTTTGTTCTACCGAAGAGATTTGGCAGTGCATGATGTTTCCGAATCCGTTCATCCATACTACAACCACGGGTGGAGGTGCATTGGCATGCAGTGCGGCGATAGCAGCCATCAATGTCACATTACGAGATAAATTATGGGAACAGGCTGCTGAAAAGGGTGAATATCTTATACCCAAACTGGAAAGTCTTGCCAAACAATACCCACAGATATATCAAAGCATTACAGGAAAAGGTTTGTTAATCGGGCAACATTTCCATAACCCAGATGTCGGCTACAAAATCGCAGCGGGATTGTTTAAGCGTGGGGTATTAGTTGCTGGAACCTTGACCAGTGCTCAGACAATTCGCATAGAACCACCCTTGGTAATCACTTATGATCAGATCGACAAGGTTTTAGATAGACTTAGCGATACTCTGCGAGAAGTAAGTAAAAGCCTATGAAAAGTGAGTTCGCAGTTGAATTTCATGATATTGTAAAGATATTTCCAACTCCAGAAGGTGGTCAGGTAAATGCCGTAGATCATGTATCCATAAATATTAATCACGGTGAATTTTTCTCACTATTAGGACCATCTGGTTGTGGAAAAACCACCTCATTGCGTTTAATGGCAGGGTTCGAATGGCCTACAAGTGGTGACGTCGTCATCGATGGAGAGAAGATGGGACGTAAACCACCATATCTACGTCCAGTGAATACGGTTTTTCAAAATTACGCTCTATTTCAACATATGACTGTTTTTCAAAATGTTGCCTTTGGGCTTGAAATGGAAAAAGTGCCTAAGGAAGAGATTACACGGCGTGTTAATGAAGCACTAGAAATGGTCAAGCTCCCTGGAATGGGAAGGCGTAAACCAAAGCAGCTCTCAGGCGGTCAACAGCAACGCATCGCGTTGGCACGCGCTCTTGTAAAAAGACCCGAGGTTCTCTTGCTCGACGAGCCTCTTGGGGCATTGGATTTAAAATTACGAAAAGAAATGCAGTTAGAGCTAAAGGCATTACAAGAGCAAGTGGGGATAACATTTATTTATGTGACTCATGACCAGGAAGAAGCACTGACGATGTCCAACCGGATTGCTGTAATGAGTAGGGGCAAAGCATTACAAATCGGATCTGCAGTTGAGATATATGAACGACCCAACTGTCGATTTGTTGCTGATTTTATTGGCGAGACTAACTTTTTGTCTGGCACAATAAAAGCGCGAGACAAAGACAGAGTAGTGGTGGAAATTACTTCACCCAATCAGGAGATTATCGGTATTGGAATTGGAGACTTAAGCATTGGACAATCTGTCGCCGTTTCAATTCGACCAGAAAAAGTTCATTTGGTTGATGATGATGGTTCAGAGATAATTAGCCTTAAACCTAATGAGAATCAATTAACAGGCAGGGTATCGGCTACCGCTTATATAGGCTCTGATACACGCGTGGAATTAGAATTGGGAACCGGGGTTCGGATGAAGGTATGGGAACAAAATGCTATTTCAACATTAGATCCTGAGGCATATTATTCGGTGGGTGATGCAGTGCGGATAATTGTCCCATATGAAAACACCTTGGTGCTGCCGGAGGATGCCGTATGATCTCCGAGCAGATCAAGGGAAAACCCAAAGAAAAATTCTCCATAACGAAATTGTTGCGGGAAAACCCAAGAGCACAAGGGTTGTTCCTCATTTCTCCAACAAATATCTATCTATTCATTCTTGTTGTACTTCCGCTGATCTTAGTGACTGGGTTAAGCTTTCTATCTCGGGGTTCTTATGGGCAGGTAGTTTTCAAGCTTAACCTGACGAACTATACCCGTCTCTTCGATGCTCTATATGGAAAGGTTATGATATTTTCACTGGGCGTGGGAGTGGGGACGACTGTCATATGCCTATTAATTGGATATCCTTTGGCCTACTTTTTAGCTCATGCTGCCGCAAAACAGCGTTCACTATTGCTTTTTTTGATCCTCCTGCCTTTCTGGACGAACTTCATCATTCGCATTTTCGCCTGGATGATCATTTTGAGGTCTGGCGGGTTATTAGATACTTTATTGCAATGGCTACACATCACCCAAGGGCCACTAAATCTATTGTACACGCCAACAGCAGTCTTAATTGGCATGGTATATGAATTTTTACCATTCATGGTGCTTCCGTTATATACATCATTGGAGAAGATTGAAAATTCGCTTCTAGAAGCAGCTGCAGATCTGGGAGCCCCACCTTGGAAGGCATTTCTTAGGGTAACCTTACCACTGAGTGTACCTGGAATGATTGCGGGAACGATTCTGACATTTATTCCCGCTATGGGCATGTTTGTCGTTCCGGATATTCTTGGTGGAGCAAAAACAATACTAATTGGTAACGTAATTAGAAACCAATTTCTAACCGCCAGGGATTGGCCTTTTGGTGCAGCTGCATCGATGGTTCTTATGATTATGACCATGGTATTAACTCTTTATTACACTCGTAAAGCAGGTTTTGGTGAGGAGCTCTTAGTATGAGTGAAAAAAAGCCCTCACTGTGGTTACGAATTTACTCTATCATTGTATATGGATTTATTTATGCACCCATATTGATCCTGATCGTCTTTTCATTTAATACCCAAAAGTTGAATATTCGATGGGAAGGATTCACGTTTCATTGGTATCAAGTGTTATTTAATGATGCCCAGATATTTTTAGCAACCCGAAATACACTCATGATCGCTATTATTTCCACCTTGGTAGCTACTATTATTGGAACGATGGCTGCCCTGGCGATGCATAGATACCGGTTTCCTTTTTATAATGCTTCTGAGACCGTGATGTATATTCCGATCGTTATCCCTGAAGTTGTTATGGGTATATCATTGCTGGTTTTTTTCGTTATGATAAAGTTAACCTTAGGCTTGACTACAATCACTTTATCGCATATAGCCTTTAATATTCCGTTTGTTGCTCTGGTGGTAAGGGCTCGATTACATGGTTACGATAAAGCCATCGATGAAGCTGCCATGGACTTGGGCGCAAATGAGATAACAACCTTCAGACGCGTCACTCTTCCAACTATCATGCCGGGGGTACTTTCAGGAGCAATGTTAGCTCTAACGTTATCTTTGGATGATTATGTAATTACCTATTTTACAGCTGGACCGGGATCTACGACTTTACCACTTAGAGTTTTTTCTATGGTAAAAACTGCGGTCACACCTGAAATCAATGCATTGTCGACTATTTGGGTTTTGATTATTTTTGTTTTATTAGTAATCGGACAGGTTGCACAAAGGAAGAAAGCATAAACCAATTACAACAAAGGAGAGAAAGAAAAATGAAGAATATTCGCGTGTTTTGCTTTTTATTGGTGGTAATGTCCATGATCCTGACTGCATGCGGTGGTGCTGCGAAATCGACTACACTGAACCTCTATGCCTGGTCTGAATACGTTCCCCAGCAAATGTTGGATGATTTTTCTGCTAAGTATGGCATTACAGTAAATTATGACACGTATTCATCCAACGAAGAAATGCTGGCAAAACTGCAAGCTGGAGCATCTGGTTATGATATTATAATCCCCAGTGATTACACAGTTGCAATCATGATAAAACAAGGTATGCTTGAAACTATAGACGTAAGCAAATTAGCAAACTTTGGCAATCTTGATACTCGATTTATCAACCGTGAATATGATCCGGGTAATAAATATAGTATCCCTTACCAATGGGGAACGACTGGCTTGGTTTATGATAAAACAACAGTACCTTCCGAACCGAAGAGCTGGTTAGATCTATGGGATCCTGCATATAATGGCCGTTTAGTATTTCTCGATGATGAACGCGAAGTAATGGGCATGGCACTGGAGGTGTTGGGATTTGACCGAAACTCAACCAATGCAACCGAATTGAACCAGGCCGAGCAAAAACTGATTGAGCTAAAAGCTAATATACTCAAATTCGATAGTGATGCACCTGAGACTGCCATTATTAGTGGTGAAGCCTGGGCTGGACTGGTTTATAACGGTAATGCGTCACTAGCATATCAAGATGATCCGAATGGAGTATACATTTGCCCCACAGAGGGATGCACGATTTGGTTTGATAACCTCGCTATACCAAAAGGCGCTCCTCACAAGGATGCAGCGTTGTTGTTTCTCGATTGGGTACTTGACCCTGCACAAAGCATTTTGATAACTAAGGAATTTCCATATTCCAACCCAAACAAGGCTGCTCTGGATTTACTCAAGACAGATGACCTGGCGCTTTATGATAGCTATATGGCTTTTTCAGGCACCAACCCGGACGATACATTCTTGGCAAATACCAAAACGATCATTGACGTTGGTGACGCTACTACTTTGTATGATAGTCTGTGGACTGATTTTAAATCTAGATGAATATTTAAAGGTGTGAATGCCCAACCCTGGAAGTGAACATAACTTCAAGGGTTGGGCTCCGAAGAAATCCTACCATCAGTAGACTATTACTCAAATAACATTATTGGCATGACAAAATGTTATGACAACCGGTATTAATTTTGTTTATAAAACTATAATAGGAGATGATTTATGAAAGTACTTCTTGTTGGGGTTGGGGGAGTGGGCGAAGCGACGGCAATAATTGCAAAACCTCATTCTTGGGTTGAGCAAATCGTCCTAACCGATTTCAATCTTGTGCGTGCAAAAGAAGTCCAATCGAAATTGGGTGATGAGAAACGGTTCCCTGTAGAAAAAGTGGATGCCAAGCACTCAGAACAAATCGTTACATTGGCGAATAAGTATAAAGTTGATCTAATCATGAATGCCTGCGATCCGGTTTTCGATGAACCTATTTTTGATGCAGCATTCAATTATGGATGTAATTATATGGATATGGCTATGACCCTATCAAATCCACATCCAACCGACCCGTTCAATCTGTGTGGAATTAAACTGGGTGATTATCAATTCGAACGAGCGAAGCAGTGGGAAAAGAAAGGGTTATTAGCCTTAGTGGGTTTGGGAGTGGAGCCTGGGATGGCAGATGTTTTTGCACGTTATGCACAGGATTATTTGTTTGATGATATAGAAGAGATCGGAATTCGCGATGGAGCGAATATCGAAGTCAGAGGTTATGAATTTGCCCCCAATTTTTCGATATGGACGACCATCGAAGAATGCTTAAACCCTCCTGTTGTTTGGGAAAAAGGAAAGGGATGGTTCACGACACAATCATTTTCGGAACCCGAAGTGTTTGAATTTCCGGATGGAATTGGGAATGTTGAGGTAGTTAACGTTGAGCATGAGGAAGTCTTACTTATTCCTCGTTGGGTAAAATGTAAACGTGTGACATTTAAATATGGTTTAGGGGATAAATTTATCAGTGTATTAAAGACACTTCATATGATTGGCCTGGATAATAAAGAACCAATAAAAGTGAAAGATGTGATGGTTACCCCCAGGGATGTTGTCGCGGCTTGTCTGCCTGATCCAGCACATTTAGGGGATCAAATGTTCGGAAAAACTTGTGCTGGAACCTGGGTGAAAGGTATTAAAGACGGAAAACCTCGACAGGTTTATCTCTATCAAGTAGCTGATAATGATGAATGCATGAAGAAGTGGGGATGCCAGGCAGTTGTAGCTCAAACCGCATTCAATGCGGTTATTGGTTGGGAGCTATTAAAGGATGGAATATGGAGCGGTGTAGGCGTATTGGGTCCGGAAGCGTTTGATCCAATACCATTTATGAATAAAATGGCGGAATATGGTTTTCCGTATGGAATAAAAGAAATGTGAGATGAAAGGGAACAAGGGACTATGACTAACGAAGCGGAAGTGAAACAAAATTTGTCTCCGGTTTGGTCGAGAATATTTTCTATTGAAGCCGATCATGCTCAGGGAAGCTATATTTATGATACCCACGGTAATAAATACCTGGATTTTACCTGTGGCATAGGGGTAACGAATACTGGTCACTGTCATCCACGCGTAGTCGAAGCAATACAAAAACAGGCAGGCTTATTAATTCATGGTCAGGCAAATATCGTGTTCCATAAACCCATGCTGGAACTTGTAAACGAACTGAAAACTGTGGTAAATCCTACTATCGATGGTTTCTTCTTTACTAATTCTGGGGCTGAAGCAGTTGAGGGAGCGATTAAGCTCGCTCGACATGCCACTGGACGACCAAATGTCATCGTATTTCAGGGTAGTTTTCACGGTCGTACGGTGGGTACGATGTCTCTGACGACGTCAAAAACAGTCTATCGGTCTGGATATCAACCTTTGATGGCTGGGGTCTTCGTCGCACCTTACCCTTATAGTTATCGATTTGGTTGGAATAATGAACAGACATTACAATGGTGCCTCAATGAATTGGAATTTTTATTCTTATCCCAAACCGCTCCACAGGAAACTGCTGCCATCTTGATTGAGCCAGTCCTTGGAGAAGGCGGTTACGTCGTACCTCCTATGGGGTTTTTAAATAGCCTCCGTGAAATTTGCGATAACTACGGGATAATGCTGATAATTGACGAAATACAATCCGGTTTTGGAAGGACCGGAAAGTGGTTTGCTCAAGAACATTTCAATGTCACACCAGACATTATGACCGTCGCAAAAGGGATAGCATCTGGATTGCCGCTATCTGGTGTATTTAGCCGGCTAGATTTGATGAAGAAATGGCAAGCAGGAACACATGGTGGCACATACGGTGGAAATGCCGTAGCTTGTGCTGCGGGTGTGGCTACGATAAAGGCTATGCGGGATGAGAAAATGCCCGAAAATGCGCAAGTAAGAGGGACGCAATTGTTAAATCACCTGCGGCGAATCCAGCTGGATTACCCGGTGATTGGTGATGTGCGCGGATTGGGTTTGATGATTGGCGTTGAATTTAGAGCAAATGATAGAAAGCCGGATAAAACTACAACGAAGGCTGTTGTGCAGGCATGCTTTGAAAGAAAGCTTATGCTTCTCACTTGCGGTACATACGATAATGTCATTCGTTGGATACCACCCCTTATTGTCACAGATAAACAAATTGATGAGGCTATCGAAATATTTACTGATTCGCTTAAATCAGCGGTTAAATAACTATTTCTAGATATTAGGTGATAATATGGTCAATATCGATCGCAAGCGGCTTGAACAGCTGCTCAGTGTAGAAGAGTTACACTTCCATAAAGGACATCCGAAATCATAAGTGTTATAACAACGCGCTCGAAAATGCCTGAAGGGTGGTGTACCCATCGGTTTACTCATAGAATAGAATCTGTCATTGATGCTGTAAGTAATTATCAAGTGTTTAATTGAGGAGATTTTGATGGAAGAGAAAAGCTCGAAGAATTATGACTTAAAAGTATGGCGAGTGAATGCCAGAACGAAAAAGGTTACACGTGAGCCAGTACCACAAACCTGGGAGCGATTAGGTGGGCGTGGGTTAATCGCACGGATATTACTGGATGAAGTTTCGCCAACATGTGAACCACTAGGTCCGTTAAATAAATTGATCTTTGCACCCGGGTTGTTGGTGGGTCATATGTTATCTAGTTGTGACAGAATTTCTATCGGCGGGAAAAGCCCATTGACCGGGGGAGTTAAGGAAGCTAATGCTGGAGGTACAACCGGTTTGCATTTAATGTTTTTAGGAATAAAGGCCCTCATTATTGAAGATAAACCGATTAATGATGATTGGTCAGTTTTGTATATCACTAATGATGGGATTAAGTTTGATCGTGCAGATGGATTGATTGGATCCGGTGTATTTGAGTGTGCACCAAAGTTGATGGAAAAGTATGGGAATAAAATTGCCGTAGCAATTATAGGGCAAGGTGGTGAAATGCAGCTATCTGCAGCCGGCATTCAAAATTTCGACAAAGAAAATCTTCCATCCCGCATCGCTGCTCGTGGTGGACTGGGTGCAGTGATGGGATCGAAAAAGATCAAAGCTATTGTCATAGATTCAAAGGAAGGGAAAAAGCCCCCAATAGCCCATCCTGAAGAATTTCGCCTAGCACAAAAAGCATATACCAAAGCGTTGATGGAACAACCGCAGACTGAAGTCTATCGCGATTATGGTACTGCCGCGATGAGTAGAATGTGCCATAGTTTTGGCGCATTGCCAACCCGTAATTTTTCTGTCGGGCAGTTCGAAGAAGTGGAAACGATTAGCGGAGAATATATGCGCGATGTGATCCTGGAGCGTGGTGGGGATGGCGAGCCCACTCATGCATGTATGCCAGGATGTACCATTCGCTGCTCAAATAACTATGCGGATTCTTCCGGAAAATCGATTGTTTCTCCCTTGGAATATGAGACAATTGGACTGATGGGCTCAAACTTAGGAATAGGAAACCTGGATACCATCGCAAAAATTAATAGGATGGTCAACGATTTGGGTTTGGACTCGATCGAGATAGGAGCTGCGCTTGGCGTGGCTGCTCAAGCTGGGTTAATGCAATTTGGTGATGGTCAGCGAGCAGCACAATTGATTGATGAGATTAAGCATAACACACCTTTGGGAAGATTATTGGGGAGCGGCGCAACTTTGACTGGTAAAGTGTTAGGGATTGAGCAGGTACCCGCGGTTAAGGGACAGGCGATGTCATCTTACGAACCGAGGGCTATCAAAGGGACCGGTGTGACTTATGCCACCTCACCCCAAGGGGCGGACCATACCAGTGGATTGACAATACGAGCCAAGATCAACCACCTTGACCCCAATGGCCAGGCAGCTCTATCACGTACAACCCAAATTAATATGGCCGGTTATGATACTCTTGGAGCATGTATTTTTGCCGGGTTCGGTTTTGCTGCTGCCCCGGAAACGATTCGAGATCTCTTAAACTCACGCTATGATTGGAACATAAATGCAGATATATTGCAGGTTTTAGGTCGTGAATCTTTAAAATTGGAACGTGAATATAACCAGCGTGCTGGTTTCACCAATGCTGATGACCGTTTACCAGAATGGATGACACGTGAGCCTCTCCCCCCAAATAATGTAGTATTTGACGTGTCAGAAGAAGATTTAGATGGGTTATTCAATTGGTAATCAAGGTTAATCTTCATACCATCCTTCAGAAACATATATCGAAGGGAAATATCAGGCATATCGATGTTGAACTTCCGCCAGGCAGCTCCCTGGCGGATTTACTTATATTATTGAATATTTCTATTGAACCAGATTTGCTGTTATTTGTCATTAATGGCAAACTTGATGATAAAAATTATGAAATAAATAATAAGGACATTGTTGATATAATTCCAGCAATATCAGGTGGAGAAAAATCATGATAGAAGAAGATCATAAACAATATGACCAATAATAAGACACCTCAGGCATTGAAAGACCGACTTGACCAAGTCAAGCGTGAAATAAATTACCATAATTATCGTTACCACGTATTGGATTCACCAATCGTCAGTGACTATGAATATGATCAATTAATAAAGGAATTACGTGAGATTGAGTCTGCTCACCCGGAATGGATCACACCCGATTCTCCATCGCAGCGTACTGGTGCGGCTCCTTTGGAGAAATTCACCAAAGTTCGCCATCCAGCACCAATCCTAAGTTTAGCAAACGCATTCAATGACGATGATGTACAGGCGTGGTTTGAAAGGGTAAGTAAAATAGATTTGCGTGTAAAGTCCACATGTTTTGTGGTCGAACCGAAAATTGATGGATTAACTGTGGTTCTTCATTATCAAGGAGGGATTTTTGTACAAGGGGCGACACGCGGAGATGGAATTATTGGGGAAGACATCACCGCTAATTTGAAGACCGTTCGCTCATTACCGTTAAAACTTCCTGTTGAAGCAAAAGGACCCACACCGCCAGCTGAATTTGTTGTTCGAGGAGAAGCCTTTATCACTTTGAAGGAATTTGAAAAAATAAATAAGCGCCTAGAGGAAGCTGGTGAAAGCACATATCAAAATCCAAGGAATACAGCTGCTGGATCCCTCCGACAACTCGACCCTGGGCTAACTGCTACACGTCCATTGACGATTTTGGTGTATGCGATTGTTTCTGGAAACGGAATATTACCTTCGACACAGCAAGATCGTTTAAATTATTTATCTTCATTGGGATTCCCTGTTCCTGAAGCACATTTTTGTCATAACCTGAACGAAGCGCTTAATGCGTATAATCAAATATGGGAAAAACGTGATAAATTATCCTATGAAGCGGATGGTGCGGTCATTAAAATTAATGATCTGACGCTTGCCGAAGAACTTGGGGTCGTAGGGAAAGATCCACGCGGTGCGATTGCTTACAAATTCCCTGCACGTGAAGTTACCACCAAGTTATTGCATATTGGCGTTAATGTGGGTCGGACAGGTGTCCTGACGCCTTATGCAATATTGGAACCCGTCGAAGTTGGTGGCGTAATCGTCAAACAAGCGACATTACATAATTTCGATTACATAAAAGATAAAGATATCCGTATTGGCGACAGGGTAGCGATTAAACGCGCCGGTGATGTCATCCCATATGTGATCGGACCCATCAAAGAGCTAAGGACAAGCAAGGAGGAGATATTCGCAGCGCCACTAAATTGCCCGACCTGCGGACAACCTGTAGAGCATTTTGAAGGTGAAGTAGCATGGTTTTGTGTGAATACTGCCTGCCCAGCACAATTGATACGCAACATAGAGCATTTTGCCTCCCGTGGAGCAATGGATATCGTAGGGCTTGGAATTAAAATCGTCGAGCAGCTGGTTATGAGTAAGCTGGTGGGTGACGTGGCGGATATTTATTCATTATCCGAAGGACAGCTGCTAACTCTGGAAGGATTTGCTGAAAAAAAAGCAGATAATTTATTAGGATCGATTGAGGTTTCGAAAAGCCGGCCATTAAGTAGATTAATTAATGCTCTTGGAATTCGAGAGGTTGGAGAAGTCATGGCAGCTGAACTGGCGCACAATTTTGAAGATCTAAATAAGTTATCTCAAGCGACCATCAATGATTTACAAAATATTGAGGGCGTTGGGCCGAATATTGCCATGGCAATCGTTGATTGGTTTAAAGGGGAGACCAATAGAAGATTATTGGAAAAACTAAAGCAAGTTGGTGTATGGCCAATCGAAAAACCCCTCGCCACGCAAGCGAGCACACAAATGCGATTCTCTGAAATGGTATTTGTAATCACAGGTACTTTACCAGGTTACTCACGGGATGAATTGAAAGAGCTCATCCAACAGAATGGTGGAAAAGTGAATGATTCTGTTAGTAAGAACACGAGCTATTTGTTAGTGGGTGAACAACCTGGTTCTAAGCTGGATAAAGCTAAACAACTTAATATAAAAATAATTGATATCGAAGAATTTAATAAATTAATAGGAAAGTAATTTAGTCTTTCAGGATTTGTATATAAAATGCAGCATAATCGTATGAATAAATTGGTAGATTATGCCTGAAATCATACTCAAACCTGGGCGGGAAAAATCATTGCTGCGTCGTCACCCATGGATATTTTCAGGGGCTGTTGAAGCTGTACATGGTTCACCAAAAATGGGTGAGACGGTTGCAGTGATATCTTCCAATGGGGAATTTTTAGCTAAGGCGGCATATAATCCCAATTCGAATATCATATGTCGTGTCTGGACGTGGAATGAATCAGAACAGGTTAATCCAAATCTATTCGAAGACCGGTTGAGACTTGCGATTGAATTACGTCGTAATATGAGCGATTTAATACCATCAAATGCCATGCGTTTGGTGCATGGCGAATCGGATGGTCTTCCAGGTTTGATCCTTGATCAATATGCTGATGTTTTTGTGGTCCAATTTCTGACTGCAGGGATTGAATTTTGGAGGGAAAGCATAGTTGACGCCATCCAAAGAACGACAAATACAGAAGTATTATATGAGCGTTCCGACGTTGATGTGCGTCACTTGGAAGGGCTACCTTTGACCAATGGTCTCCTTATTGGAAATAATCTTGAGAATCCTGTAATGATCATCGAAAACGAAATCAAGATTATAGTCAACGTCGTTGACGGACATAAAACCGGTTTCTATCTTGACCAGAGGGACAATCGATTTTTAGCCAGGAAAATTTCCAATGATAGAAGAGTTTTGGACTGCTTCTCGTATACCGGTGGATTTGCGATTAATTCTTTAGTGGGGGGCGCGAAAAAGGTGACCCTGGTTGAATCTTCAACAGAAGCGCTGAAGAATGCACGTAAGAATATATTGATCAATAATCTTGGTTTAGATCGGGTCGATTTTGTTGAGCAGGATGTATTTAAATATTTAAGGACATTACGAGATAAGGGTGAATATTTTGATTTGGTGGTATTGGATCCTCCAAAATTCGCTCCGACTACTTCGCAAGTAGAACGTGCGGCAAGAGGCTATAAAGATATAAATCTACTAGCCCTTAAAATTCTCAATAAAGGCGGTTATTTATTGACATTTTCATGCTCGGGTGGGGTGAGTGAAGATTTGTTTCAAAAGATCGTAGCTGGTGCAGCTCTAGATGCTGGTGTGGAGGTGGTAATCATCAAGCGCCTGCACCAGTCGATCGATCACCCGGTTGCATTAAATTTTCCAGAAGGAGCCTATTTAAAAGGTTTTCTTATCCAAAAGATGAACTAGTTATTGTTCAAAGATGAGGTTTAGATTTTTAAAAATGGGGGTGACAAAGGTATTACCTTGGATTGGATAAGGTTCACCATCAACAATCGCATCAATTAGTTGCGTTCCATGGATCTGTATAGTCACTAATGGATACGGAAATGGGTATTCTCCCTCACTATCCCAGGAAATATCCATTGAATTTTGTTTACTCGTTAATCGAAAATTGTCCACCCTCCAAGGGCCATAGCCATCACCATCATCAAAATAAATGTGATTGGAGGATGTATCACCACTACCTAGGTACACGTGTAGACTAATTTTTGCATCTTCTTCCAGAGGTAATAATGCACCGCCCTTGATAAATATTGGAATCGTCTCTTGGTTTACTGGTATCTCAAATTGAGTAGGGCCATTATACTTTTGGTCATCCCAAAATGAATACCATACCCCTTGTGGAAGGGTGATCCGACGTTTGTCTTCCTTTTCATGAATAATGGGGGCGATCAATACTGCAGCACCAAGTAGAAACTCATCCTCAACATCCCAAAGGTTCTGGTCTTGTGGATTTTCCCAGAATATTGGACGAATTGGAGATATTCCTGTTCGAACTGCCTCCCAAGCTAAAGTATAAAAGTATGGAAGAAGCTTATATCGAAGTTTAAGGAAATTACGGATGATACTTGTAGTTGGCTCTCCATACACCCATGGTTCTCTGGGTTTTGTACCGATTGCAGAATGGGTGCGAAATAATGGTAGAAAAGTTGCCATTTGAAACCAACGCAAATATAATTCTGCACCCGGGCTACCACTGAAACCACCGACATCCACACCCGAAAAAGCATGACCAGATAACCCTAACCCCAGAATCGTTGGAATGGTTTGTTTTAATGATTCCCACGAAGATTCAATATCACCAGTCCAACACCACGCATATCTTTGCAAACCTGCCCATCCAGCTCGTGAAAATATCCAGGGCCTTCTATTTGGGGTATATTCCTGAATTGCTTCGTACCCAACCTTATTCATCAATAACCCATAAAGATTATGGGCTTCGAGATGATATCCGCCATGTCCATCCATAGAATGCGCTGTTGTTATTGGGAATGTTTTATCACCCCAGGCAGCGAAGGAAGCAGGCTCATTCATATCATGCCAGATCCCTGAAATCCCTTCTCTTAAAAGAAACTGATATTGTTCTTGCCACCATGTACGGGCTTCGGGTTTTGTGAAATCAGGGAACACAGACCAGCCTGGCCAGGATACACCACTCATAATTTTCCCATTGGGTAACTTACAGAAAACATCCTTTGATAACCCTTCGTTATAAACCTTATATTTCCGATCACGTTTAACTGCTGGGTTAAGACTGGCAACGAGTTTAATCCCTTTATCT
>CAZXPK010000035.1:0-28251 GCA_964642565.1 uncultured Anaerolineaceae bacterium | reverse complement strand
GTGCAGAATCCATGCCGACCAACTATTTTTTTATTAAACTGTCAGGTAGCTAGATTTCCATTTCACGTATTGTTTCTTCCCAATTCCATACACTAATGAATCATAGGCCATTTTGGTTTTCTTATAGTTACCACCACGGTCGAGGTTGATGCCTCTCCCCATGCCAGTGACAATTTTCCCGATGCCGATGGCATCGACTTTTTGTTCTAATTTTGCTAAAAGTGCAGGCGCGCTGCCTGGCTCGCTGCTGCGTCCATCGAATATGATATGGATGTAAACATCGATTAAATCATGAGCTTTAGCCATTTGCAGTAATACCAGAGGATAGTCAATGGAACCATGGGAGCTTCTTTCACTCAATAAACTGATCAGGTGGAGCCTGGAATGATGTTGTTTTACATCCCCGATTAATTGGAGAAAGATATCATTTGTATGAAATGATCCATCCTGCATGGCTGAATCAAGGCGAACATCATCCTGGAAGACCACCCTACCGGTGCCAATGTTCATGTGTCCGGCTTCGCTATTGCCAGCTTTACCTGCCTTTAGGCCAACAGCTTCTCCAGAGGCATCCAATCGGGTATATGGATACTGCTTAATCAGGTTATCCCAGAAAGGAGTGTGAGCCAGATGTATAGGATTCGAATCAGTGTTCTTGCCAATACCCCATCCGTCGAGGATAATCAGCAGCACTCGTTTCGATTTAATCAGTTGGTTGGCAGGTATAAGGCTGGTACCGGTCATTGCTATGGGTTGTTATATTCCCAAAATGGATAAAATCGTTGGGGTTATATCAGCTAGCTTGCTTGGAGGTAGCTGAACGGTTGAATCAAGACCCGGCGAGATAATAATAAACGGGACTGGGTTGGCAGTATGAGATACGTGGGGTTTCCCGTCAGGAGTAAAGAGCTCCTCCAAATTACCATGATCAGCAGTCACCAAGGCTGTGTAACCGGCTGAGGAGGCAGCTTCTATGACACTCCCAAGGTGGGCATCCAGGTGCTCTGCACAACTAATCTTAGCCTCCCGGTTTTGGGTGTGACCGATCACGTCCCCATTGGCAAAGTTGGTGACGATAAAGTCGTAACCTTCATGAATAGCTTGGATAAGCTGGTCATCGACCTGCGCTAAGCTAAGCTCAGGAATCTGGTCAAAGGCTATACCTTTGGGGGAGGGGATGCAGATATCTTTTTCACCTAAGAATGGCTGGTTATTCCCACCATTAAAAAAGAATGTTACATGTGAAAATTTTTCAGATTCAGAGATATGCGGCTGGTGTAAATTAAAGTGGCTTATGGTTTCCCCGAGAGAGTCAGTGACTTTTGAAGGAGCGAAGGCTATTGGCAGGTCTTTGAATTTTTCGTGGTACCGCGTCAGGATCACAAAAGGTAGGTGATTAAATTTGACCCTGGAAAAATAATCCAGCTCTGGATCAACGAATGCCTCGGTTAATTGGATCTCCCGCTCGCCACGCCGGCAACAAAAAATGACGGAATCACCATCTTCGATGCGCCCGATGGGTTTGCCATGGGTATCTACCAGGATCACTGGCTCGATGGAGTAATCAGTCTAGCCTGAATCATATAATTCCTGGACCGCATCTGCAAGATCGGTCCCACCATGAGATGAATGATCAGTGCACATGAGCGACTCCAATGGAGAAAATTACTCGCTATTGGGCGGGAAAAATATCCAGCAATTGTTTGAATTCATGAATAATTACGTCCGGGATATTTTCACCACTAGGGGATTCTTTTTCCAGCTCCTTGCAATCCATTAAGATAATGACCATTCCAAAACCAGCTTTACGAGTTCCGACAACATCACGGGCGGGATTATCACCAACATAGGCACATTTTTCGGGTGGGATGCCTATCCTGCGGGCAGCTTCCCAGTAAATTTCGGGGTCAGGTTTTCGATGCCTGAACAATGAAGAAAGGACGACTGATTTGAAATATCTGCTGAGACCATCGGCCTCCAGCCATTCGGGTATCTCTTTGGAGGTGATCACGTTACTGATAATACCCAATTGGTAACCACGTTTATCCAGTTCAATGATGACTTGTCTGGCATCTGGTTGTAGAATTCGCTTGCTACTGGTTTGGTGATATAGATAGGTCAATTCAGTAGCAATGGGTGAGATAACCTCAGCCGGAAAGTCTGGAAACATCCATTGCGTCCATAAGTCGCTTTCTGTGGCTTCAATCCTGGTTTGAAATGCCCATTTTCTGTAGACTTTGTAAGGTTCATCGAGAAGCTCACATAACGTATCTGGTGACTCTGGTGCCCCAACCAGCTGTTTGATTCTTTCTCGGGCAGCGGACTGGTGCTCTTCATCTTTCATCAGAACCTTAAGAGTATTCCCCAGGTCAATAAAAACCGCCTCGATATTTGGCTTCATGGATCCGCCTTTCGTGTGGGGGTGAGTTACAGAATCTTCATTGGTAGGTAATCGCTTATCCATCAACTCAGTGATCTTGATGTGTATGGTTAGGATAGGCGTGGAGGAAATATATCCAGAAGCTCACTATACTTATGAATAATATGATCAGGAATGTTCTTTCCCGTAGGCGGTTCTTTGGCAAGTTTTTCTGGTGACAGCAGGAGGATGACCATTCCAAAGCCGGCTTTCCTGGTACCAACAACGTCTCGCTTCGGGTTATCACCGACATATACGCAATGAGCTGGCTTAAATCCAATCCTGCGGGAAGCCTCCCAATATATCTCAGGGTTAGGTTTTTTTATCTTAAGGATTGATGATAGAACTACAGCTTTAAAATATTGGGTAAGCTGCTCTTCTTCCAGCCAATCTGGTATCTCAGTCCCGGTGACGGTATTGGCGATGATCCCAATGATATAACCGCGCTTATCTAATTCTTGTATAACTGGTTTTACATCCGGAGGCGGAATACGACGGGCATCTCTGTCCCGCCAAAGACGGGTCAATCTACCCGCCAACGGAGCAATCTTGTCATAAGGGTAGTCAGGTAACAAATGAGTCGTCCATAGCTCCTTTTCAGAAGCCTCGATCATACACTCTATTGACCACCTACGATAAGCTTTCCACTTTTCTTCCAATTTTTCATAAAAAACCTCTTGTGAGTCTTTAGTCTCAACCAATTTCATGAGCTCTAGTTTCGCTTGGGAGGCGAACTCGTCGTCTTCCACTACAATACGCAATGTGTTTCCGTGATCAAGGAAAATTTCCTCGATGTCAGTGTTCATACATCTCCTCGCTTATTGGTTACGAAAAGTTGGCTTACAAAATAGGAATTTATGAAATTATTCTTTCATTTGTGTATCATACAACATTATTAATTAATATGCAAATGTTCTTTCAAAATAGTATTGACTTATTCATCTAAAATGTGTAAACTATCAATAATGCACACGTGTGCATCCCTATTAAGACTATGCCTGCTACAATAAAAGATATCGCTAAGCAAGCTGGTGTGTCTCACACTACCGTTTCACGCGCCCTTCATAATAGTCCGCTGATATCTGAAAAGACCACTTACCGCATCAAAGAAATCGCAACAGATTTAGGATACCATCCAAGTTTTGCAGCCCGTAGCCTGAAGACCAATCGATCACAGGCCTTAGGTGTAATCGTCAGTCACATTGCTGATCCATTTTTTAGTGAGATTCTGCAGGGGATCGATGATGTAGCCCAATCCAACGGGTACAGCCTATTCATTGCAGCTGCTCAATATGATCCGGAACGTGAGCATGCAATTATCCAGACCATGCGTGAGCACCGTGTAGATGGGGTGATTTTATGCTCGCCCCGCTTCACACCTGAACAGAATTACCAACTCCAATCCTACAATATTCCCATCGTTGCCATAAACAACCAGGCAAGTGTAGATTATCGATATTCGATCTATCATGATGATGTTAATGGAGGCAGACAAGCCTGCGAGCATCTGGTCCACCAAGGGCACAAAAGGATCGCATATCTGGGTGATGCTTCATCAGGTCGCACAACCCAAGAAAGGCTTGCCGGTTTTCGACAAGTAATGGAAGAAGCTGGCTTACCAATCAGGCCTGAATTTATTCACCAGGTATCTGGGAATAGCCCTGCCGATGGACTTGAAGCGGTGGAATATTTTATAAATCTCCCCATCAGACCGACAGCAATCATTTGTTATAACGATATGATGGCTATAGGTGTTGTGAAGGGGCTACGTCTGGTAGGGGTGCAGGTACCCGCTGATATATCCGTGACCGGATTCGATAATATCCTCTATTCGGATTACACATATCCACCACTCACCACCATTGACCAACCCAAGCGTTTTCTTGGTGCGGAAGCAGCGCGGATGATGCTTGAACAGCTTAGGTCGATAACCGGTTCCTTTCAAAATGGAACACGAATTAAACGATTGAAAGGTATGTTATTAATCCGTCAATCTACTGCCCCCCCCGCTAAAGATTGAACCCAATGGAAATGCGATTAATCTCTTCCAGGCTTGACTTCTATCCGCGGTCGCTAGTGATTTCCAACAAAATAGAATTTGGATTAGCTAATACTCAAACCGGATCAAGATTGGCAGTTTTGGCTCGCTCAGGCTCAAAAGAGATCGAGGCGTTTGAAGGTGAGACATCAGAGTTTGGCGATCATATCCTGGTAGTATGTTTACTTAGTCCACACAACGCTTCATCGCTGCGCAACCACTTAACCTGGCTGAAACCTCAGCGGTTGGGATTGAGCACATCCGCCGGGATGGGAGATCGGTTGGGGATTGCCACGCCTGGGCATGTGCGTGCGGTACGTGATACTCAAGGTAAGGTTGCACCGATTTTCGCTCAACAGTCCATCCGTGAGATGAAACGCACTGGTCGTAGTCCGCAACAGGTGATGGATGATGCAACGTGGGGAATTTTTGAGGAAGGCTGGCAGGTTGGGGTTGGATCTGATGCTGACCATTTGAAAACCAAAGCAGATATCGATGCTTGCATTGCTGCCGGATTTACGTTATTTACGATTGATCCAGGGGAATATGTTGATAATCTTGGGCAGAAAATAAATAATCACCAGCTAACAGGACAAGTTGAGCTTTTGCCTGAATATCTTCAGCCTAAAGCTACAGGACTGCTTGGTAAATCATATGATATTGAAGGATTTAAACTAATTGTAGATGAAGCAGCCTTGTATAAAGCAATCGCGAAATATGGCGAAGCTGTAGCTCATGTGGCAAATATCTACGAATACCTAGGCCAGGTGGCCAGGAAACTACCATTTGAAGTGGAAGTTTCAATGGATGAGACTGAACAACCTATGTCACCGATGGAACATGTTTATATTGCCAGCGAACTACGACGCTTGGGGGTTAAGTGGGTAAGTTTTGCACCCAGGTTTGTAGGGAGATTTGAAAAAGGGGTGGATTATATCGGTGATTTACATACATTCGGGGCTGACCTGGCAGTTCATGCTGCAATTGCCAGGCAATTTGGACCTTATAAGCTTAGCTTACATTCCGGATCTGACAAATTCAGCATTTATCCAATGTTTATGGAAAAAACTCGAGGTATGGCACACTTGAAGACCGCCGGTACCTCGTATTTAGAAGCTTTACGAACCATTGCAGACTTGGATAGAGAGTTACTCAAGGAAATATATATCTATGCATTAGGGCATTTCGATACTGATAAATTAAGCTATCACATTTCCGCCCAAATCAGCAAAGCACCAAAACCCGGCGAAATCAAAGATTGGTCTGGATTGCTTAACCAATTCGATGCACGCGAGATTCTTCATGTCACCTTTGGCTCAGTACTGACTGAGAAAACGAATGATGGAAAGATGCGTTTTTATGATCGTCTAATGTCAGTTTTACATGCCAATCGCGAAATGTATTTTGACAATTTGGCGCGTCATTTCCGGCGGCATCTACAACCATTTTCATCTCTGCGTGATGTATAGGAGGAAATTACTATGAAACTTTACCACACCAACACATTATTTGATCTTACCGACCAGGTGGCAGTGGTAACAGGCGGTGCGGGCGTCCTTTGTGCATCACTGTGCAGAGTATTAGCGACTGCAGGAGTTAAAGTAGCGATATTAGATATTAATCACCAAGCTGCTGACGTGCTTGCCGGAGCGATTAATCAATCTGGCAGTGAAGCAATCGCAATTGGGTGTGATGTATGTGATAAGGAAAGCATCAATTTATCCGCGCAACAGGTCATCGGCTCATTCGGAAGAGTGGATATCCTGATTAATGGGGCAGGCGGAAACAATCCACAGGCAACTACAAACATTGGTCTTTCTTTTTTTGATCTCCCAGAAGCTGCAATGAATTGGGTAATTGACCTAAATTTAATTAGTACCATCTTATCCGCACAAGTTTTTGGCAAATTTATGGCGATGCAGAAAAAGGGGATCATTCTCAATATTTCTTCAATGAATGCCCTCCGCCCGCTAACCCGAATTCCTGCTTATTCTGCAGCTAAGGCTGCGGTCAGCAACTTTACTCAATGGTTAGCTGTGCACATGGCTCAAGAGTATTCACCCGAAATCCGGGTGAATGCCATCGCACCAGGGTTCTTCCTCACGGAGCAAAACCGTTACCTGTTGTTCGATGAAGCAACAGGTAAACTGACTGAGAGGGGCCAAATAATCATCGATCACACACCCTTGAAACGGTTTGGCACCCCAGAAGACCTTGCAGGTACAGTATTATGGCTGCTTTCACCTGCATCAACATTTGTGAGCGGGATAGTGGTTCCGGTAGATGGAGGATTTTCCGCGTTTAGCGGCATATGAAATTTCATCCACGCTTTTTGGTGATAAATAATTCTGAGGAATTAGTCATGCGCTTTGAATATACGGGAATGAAGTGAGAATGCGATGATCATTGGCAAAGGATCGGATGAGGGTTGCCTAACAAATTATGCGCTCCATAAAATTATCTGCGACGGGCTTAATTCTCTTAGACTGGATGGCAAGCGGGTACTCGTCATCATTCCGGATCGTACGCGGACAATGCCATTGCCGATGGTGTTCGATCTATTTGAAGAAATCCTGCAAAACAGGGTAAAAAACCTGGATTATCTGGTTGCTTTAGGAACCCACCAACCGTTAAATGATTCTCAGTTATGTCAATTAGTGGGCAGGAAAGTTGTGGGTGGGGTAGCTGGTAATTCTCGAATCTTCAATCATGCGTGGCATACACCCGAAACCTTTTCTCACATTGGCACGATACCCGCAAGTGAGATCCAGCTGATCACCGATGGGCTACTTAACCAGGAAGTGCCAGTTCGGGTTAACAAGCTGATTTTCGACTATGACCAGATTATCATCTGCGGACCGGTATTTCCACATGAGGTGGCAGGATTTTCCGGGGGTAATAAATACTTTTTCCCCGGTATTGCTGGTCCGGAAATTATCAATTTTACGCATTGGTTGGGGGCAGTGATCACGAATTATAAAGTCATCGGTACAGCAAACACCCCCGTGCGTGTAGTCATTGACCGGGCAGCTGAATTTATCAAAGTCCCTACAGCCTGCTTTGGGTTTGTCGTAGACCATCAAGGAGTAGCTGGCTTATATTGTGGTCCAGCAAAAGAAGCCTGGCAAGCTGCAGCCAAACTATCTTGTGTTAGGCACATTGTATATAAAGATAAACCTTACCAGCGAGTGTTGTCTATCATGCCAGAGATGTATGAAGACCTGTGGACAGCAGCTAAAGGAATGTATAAGCTCGAACCCGTCGTTGCAGATGGGGGCGAGATAGTCATTTATGCGCCTCATATCCATGATGTGAGTTACACGCATGGCAAGCTGATTGATGAGGTTGGTTACCACTGCCGCGACTATTACCTGGCACAATGGGAGCGATTCAAGCGCTATCCGGGTGGTGTATTGGCTCACTCCACCCACCTTAAAGGGTTGGGTAATTATGACCTACGTACTGGGATAGAAAAGGTCCGTATCAAAGTTACCCTGGCAACTGGCATCTCTGCTGAACGCTGCCATAAAGTCAACCTTGGATACCAAAATCCCGCAGAAATTGATATTCAGGAATGGCAAAACCGTGAGGATGAAGGGATTTTGGTTGTACCAAGAGCAGGAGAGATGTTGTATCGGATCAAATAAATACAATCTGAGTTTTATAAAGGTAAATTCAGACAATCCTTAGCACTTATCAGCATCGGAGCATATAAGGAGGTGAACATGAACAAAGCAGATATTGGTTTGATTGGATTAGCAGTTATGGGTCAGAACCTGGTGTTGAACATGAATGATCATGGGTTCAAGGTGGCAGTGTTCAATCGAACTCTATCCAAGGTGGATGATTTTCTCAAATATGTCGCCAAAGGCACACAAGTCATCGGCACACACTCGCTTGAAGAATTTGTCTCTACCCTGATCACGCCTCGGCATGTCATGCTAATGATCCAGGCAGGCAAACCCGTGGATGACTTCATAGAGCTGCTGATGCAATACCTGGAACCTGGAGATATCATCATTGATGGCGGCAACTCGAATTATAACGACACGATTCGACGAACGGCTTATGTGGAATCGAAAGGTTTGTTGTACATCGGTACAGGCGTATCTGGGGGTGAAGAAGGTGCCCGTCATGGTCCATCTATCATGCCAGGGGGCTCACCAGCCGCGTGGCAACATGTCAAGTCAATTTTTCAAGCCATTGCAGCTAAGGTGAAGCGTCCGGATGGAGGAGAGGATGCTTGTTGTGATTGGGTGGGTGAAAATGGAGCGGGTCATTACGTTAAGATGGTGCACAATGGAATCGAATATGGTGATATGCAGCTTATTTGCGAAGCCTACCATTTGATGAAGGAAGGTTTGGGGTTATCTCCATCAGAAATGCAAAATATCTTTGATGAATGGAACAAAGGTAAGCTTGAATCCTATCTGATCGAAATCACGCGGGATATCCTTAGGTATAAAGATCAGGATGGCGAGCCTCTGGTGGAAAAGATCTTGGATGTGGCTGAGCAAAAAGGAACAGGTAAGTGGACGGGTATCTCTGCACTCGACATGGGAACTCCACTAACGATGGTGGTTGAAGCAGTATTTGGTAGAGCTCTGTCATCATTAAAGGATGAACGAACAACAGCCGCAAAAGTATTATCCGGACCACACTCCAAAATCAAGGGTGATCCAAATAAATTCATAAACGATTTGGAGCAAGCTGTGTATGCTTCAAAGATCATGTCCTATACACAAGGGTATATGCTTTTCAAAGCAGCAGCCAGAGAGTATGGGTGGAATTTGAATTATGGTGGCATCGCGTTAATGTGGCGAGGTGGATGCATAATTCGCTCAGCCTTTTTAGGGAAGATCAAGGAAGCCTATGATTCAAATCCATCTCTTGAGAACTTACTGCTTTCACCTTATTTTACTCGTCAGGTAGTTACAGCTCAGGTGGGATGGCGGCGGGTGGTGGAAAAGGCGGTAAAGGCTGGCATTCCTACCCCTGCAATGTCAAGTGCCCTGGCATTCTTTGATGGGTACCGTCATGACCGCTTACCCGCCAATCTGCTGCAAGCACAGCGCGATTACTTCGGTGCCCACACTTACCAGCGGGTGGACATGCCGCGCGGAGAATATTTCCATACGAATTGGACTGGGCATGGCGGTGATGTAACCTCAACGGTGTGGAAAAAAGGGTAACAGCACATTCGCTTGTATATTGGGATTGATTATCTAATCGTGAGAAGGAGAATGCCATGAAATCTAGTCTGCGAATCCCCCCAAAAGGTGGATTAGACTTTATTGCTTTGGGTGCCATGGTCCACCGCTTGGATCCTGGGGTTGTACCTTTCCGGAAAGCAACCGAATGTCAGATCTATGCCAGTGGTGGCGAATATAATGTTGCCGCTAATCTTGCAGATTGTTTTGGCTTGAAAACGGGGATTGTAACCGCAATGGTAGATTACCCTATTGGTGAATTGATCGCCGATCGAGTCAAGTCAATGGGGGTTAAGCCGTTTTATAAGCGTTTCAATCACAATGGGGTTAATGGACCCAATATGGCAACCGTATATAGTGACCGTGGACACGGAGTACGTCCACCGGTTGTTTTTTATAACCGCTCCAATGAAGCGGCAGCCCAGCTTAAACCTGGGGATTTTGATTGGAATGTGATATTTTCAAGTGGTGCCCGCTGGTTTCATAGTGGAGGTATCTTTGCAGCATTATCTACGACCACTGGTGAATTGATTATCGAAGCGATGCAAGCAGCCAGGGTGGCCGGCGCAGTGGTCTCCTTCGATTTGAATTATCGCCCGAAATTATGGAATATCTGGGGAGGTGGCCAGCAAGCGATACCGATACTTAACCGAATTGTCGAGAACGTGGATGTCTTGGTAGGAAATGAAGAAGATTTACAGTATGGGCTTGGAATACCAGGGCCTGAGGTCACGGCTGTATCCAAACTAGATGCGAGCTCATTTTTTATGATGATTGAAAGGGTGGTAGCTAGATACCCAAGGATTAAGGCAATTGCGACAACTTTACGGGAGGTCCACTCGACCAACCGACACACCTGGGGCGCAGTTGCCTGGGTGGATGGAAAGACTTATGTTTCTCCTCAATGCGAGCTTGATGTTCTTGATCGGATCGGTGGTGGAGATGGCTTTGCTTCAGGGTTTTTCTATGGACTTCTGACAGGTGAAGAACCTCAGGAGGCAGTCAATCTGGGATGGGCACATGGTGCCCTTCTGACCACCTTCCCTGGCGATACAACCATGGCGACGGTTGAACAGGTCCGCGCATTCGCTCAGGGTTGTTCATCGCGGGTGCAAAGATGACTGATAACTTATATATAGGTCCAAAATTCATAAGAAATATGAAATTGTATTGGAGGAAAAATGCAAACCATGAAAGCCATTGTAATAAGAGATATTGGAAAGATTGAGTTGTGTGAATTACCAATACCACAAGTTACCCAGCCAGATGATGTATTAATTAAGGTATCCGCGGTTGGTATTTGTGGCTCAGATATCAAGATCCTGGAAGGTAAACATCATTATAGAAAAGATATCGCGCTTGGGCATGAGTTCTGCGGTACGGTAGTAGAGATCGGCTCCCATGTGACCCATGTGAAGGTGGGGGATCGAGTATCGATTGACCCAAATATCCGTTGTGGTTTTTGCACTTTCTGCCGTATGGGTTTAACCAGCCAATGCATTGAAATCAAACAAAGCTCTATCGGAGTAATGCGTAATGGTGGGTATGCAGAGTATTGCCTGGCCCCAGAAAGACAATGTTTTTTATTACCTGACGAGATTGACGATATCCTGGGAACACAAGTTGAGACCTTAGCTACCGTCGTTAATGGTATGAACACATTACTCATGCTACCGTATGACTATGTGCTGATCTTAGGGTTCGGTCCAATTGGTTATCTCTTCGCCCAATTTGCCAGGAATATTGCTGCTAAAGTGGCTGTGACCGAGATAGACCCATTCCGGATATCTGTTGCCAAACAATGTGGATTAACCGTTTGGAATCCGCTCGAGGAAGACATCGTGGCAAATATAACTGAATTCACCAAAGGGCGTAAGGCGGATATTGTGGTGGAGGCAACTGGTAACGCTCTTGAACAGGCTCTTCAATGTGTCACTCCAGGTGGCAAAGTTTTACCTTTCGGGATGGATTCGAGCATCAAGGCAACTGTGGTACCCAACGATATCACCCGCTGGGCAACCAAGATCCTGGGATTATATCTAGGTCAGGATACCATGGTGCCTTCCATCCGAATATTCCAGGAAAATCGTTTAAATATGAAACCATTCTTTACGAAAATTATTCCTCTGGATGAAGGGATCAAAGCCTTTGATGAGCTGGGTTTGGATCTTAAGACCTTGACTCACCACCCTAAAAGCGCAATGAAGATAGTGATGAAGATTCAGTGAGGATAAAATGAAACGACAAGTTAATATTGCAGTCATCGGAACAGGGCGGATTGGGAGTGTTCACACAAGAAATCTTGTGCGCAACATCCATGAAGCCAATGTTATGGCGATATGTGATATCCGCCTGGAAGTTGCGCAAGCAGTCGCTAACGAGCTTGGGATCGAGCGCGTTGTTAAAGATTATCACGAGCTGCTAGAGGATAAGAATATCGAAGCGATCTTAATCGCAACCAACACCGATACGCATGCGTTCATTGTAAAAGATGTAGCAAAGGCTGGCAAACATATTTTTTGCGAAAAGCCACTTGCCCTTGATCTTTCAAGCACAGATGATGTACTCGACACGATCGAAAAAACGAAAGTTAAGCTTCAGGTTGGTTTCAACCGCCGCTTTGATAAAAGTTTAAAGAGGGTACGTGAGATCGTCACTTCGGGGGAAATCGGTCGTCCTTGTATTTTACATATAACCAATCGTGACCCTGAGCCACCATCGCTTGAATATGCAAAAACTTCTGGTGGAATGTTTCTTGACATGAGCATCCACGATTTTGATATGGCACGCTTCCAGATTGGTGAGATTGAGGAGGTATATGCCATTGGAAATGTGCTCGTAGCACCATATCTTAAAGATATAGCCGATGTGGATACCAACATCATAACTTTGCGATTTGCTAATGGAACAGTCGGCGCAATAGATAACAGCCGGCAGTGTGTTTATGGGTATGACCAACGGCTGGAGGTATTTTGCTCAAATGGTACCGCTATCGCTGGAAATGAGTATGAGAATACGGTAGTCATGGGTAATGGAGGCGGTTACCATTCGGCTAAACTACCACACTTCTTCATCCAGCGTTACGCGGACTGTTATATCGATGAAGTACGGAAGTTTATCCAATGTGTAAGAGATGACAAGCCGGTATCACCCACCGGGCAGGATAGCCGCATGGCGGTTTTACTCGGATCGGCCACCTGGGAATCTTTCAGGCAAAACCGTCCGATCAATATGAGAGAGTATAAAGGATAAGATAGAGCCTTTCGTTATCGAGCAACCAGTTATTTGTTGCCAGTAATCGTTTATTGAACTAATTATCAATAGGAGAGGCAAAATGACAGAAAACAAAATACCCGCAGGATTTATTTCAACCAATCAGACAGACCTGTTCTTCGAAGATAATCCAACGGGTCGATTGAAGAAAGAAATTTGGGAAGCATCGGATGAACTAATCGATGCCATTTTGGCAGACTATGGGATACCCTCGCCAGTCGAATGGGCAAAACCAGGCTCATATATTCAAACGACCACCCGCTGGCAGGTGGAAGAGAACCGGAAAAGAAATGACATTGTTTTCATTCCGGTTGGATGTACGGAACTACACGGCAGGCACCTGCCAAGCGCGGCAGACACACTTTACGTCAGTGCAATCTGCGAAGGTGTACGCAGGTTCACTGCCAAGCGTGGCACGGCAGTGAACCTGGCTTTGCCACCGCTCATGTATGGCGGTCACCCATTCCACCATTTAGGGATGCCGGGGACTGTGATCGTAAGAGAGCATGTGGTGCGAGAGATGATGATCGATGTAATGTTGGGATTGTGGAACGATGGATTCCGCAAACAGCTGATTGTCAACAATCACGGGCAATTATGGATGTTGGAATCTGCGGTGCAGGAATTTCAAAAACGCTACCAGTTACCAGGAATTTACCGGGTGATTGACTGGCACCGCGGTGTGCGCGAGTTCTTCCGCACCGATGAGCGGGGTGGACAGATGGGTACTAATTTCGTGCATGCAGATGAAAGTGAAACATCATTAAGTTTACTTTTGCACCCTGATATGGTGGATATGGAGTATGCGGTGAATACCGAAGGGAAAAGCTACCTGCCAGATGGACACTTCGATAAATCGGTGGATCCTTTTGGAAGACCAAGCCGATGGTCTGAGGGTGAGGGTCATTTTGCGATAGAAATTGCAGCAACTCCCGAAGGGGTGGTTGGTAAAGCCCGTGATGGTGCAGCATATAAAGCTAAACGCCCGATTGCAGCGATATTGAAGTACTTGACCTTATGGAATGATGACATCCTGGCAGCTTTCCCACCAGGGAAATTACCTCCGGTTGAGGAAGTCACGTTACGCACATCCAAGGAAATGGAACCCTACCTGCGTGAACCTCTCAGTCCTGGCTGGAAGCCTGTCTATGGGCTACCACGGATTGGACAGGGGACAGAGGTTTAGCGATTAACCTATATTTTGGTTTATCTTACACAATTTACCAACGAAAATGAGGAGATGCACTATGAATGGAAAAATGCCGGGTGTTACATTGGTGGCAGATTGGGATCCTAAACCAGGATTCAAGCTAGGGGCGAAGGATATCGAAGGTCGGCAAACTTACCTGGGAAGTCAGGTCTGGCGTCATCCTCGATTGGAGATTCGTGAATATGATATTCCTGCTCCAGGACCTGAACAAGTTCTATTGGAGGTTAAAGCCTGTGGGATCTGTGGTTCGGACGTTCACATGGCACAAGCAGACAAAAATGGATATATAGTTTATCCAGGTTTAACCGGTTTTCCAAGCATTTTGGGGCACGAATTTTCAGGGGTAGTGGTGGAAGCTGGAAAGAATGCGATTAATAAACGGACCAACCAGACGTTCAAGGGTGGTGAGTCGGTTACATCAGAAGAAATGCTCTGGTGTGGGCAATGTAAACCTTGTGCAGATGGTCAGCCCAATCATTGCGAACGTTTGGACGAGGTTGGGTTCAATGTCAATGGTGCTTATACCCAATACATCCTGGTGCCATCCAGAACGGTGTGGAGCCTTGAGCCGTTAAAGAGTCACTACAAAGGCAATGACATTTATATTGCCGGCAGCCTGGTTGAGCCGACTGCGGTAGCATATAACGCGGTGATCGAGCGTGGAGGTGGTATCCGACCCGGCGACCGAGTAGTTATCCTTGGCGGTGGTCCGGTAGGGATCGCTGCATGCGCGATCCTCAAACGTGCCGGGGCTTCAAAGGTTATCATCTCTGAAACGCAAGAAGATCGCGCCAGGATGTCTTTACAGCTAGGTGCAGATTACCATATTAACCCTATGAAGGAGGATTTTGCGACCAGGGTATTGGAAATCACAGATGGGATGGGGGCGGATATGTTCATGGAAGCAACCGGGTTGCCAGAGGTGGTCTATCCAGGAATCGAACGCGTGATCTGGGAGGGTAGGACAATCAACAGCACGGTGGTGGTGACAGCGCGAGCAGATGCTAAAATGCCTGTGATGGGAGAAGTCTTGCAGGTTAGAAGGTCACGGATTGTCGGTGCACAAGGGCATTCTGGGCACGGAAATTTTCCACGTGTGATCGAATGTATGGCAGCTGGCATGGACATGACTCTTATGAGCACCAAGAAAATCAAATTGACTGAGCTACCGGAGAACATCATTAAGCTGCAAACTGATCGAAAGGAATGCAAAATCACTTACCTGGCGCAATAGTCACAACCGAGGAATGCAGGTTATAAATTAATTGATATTACTCCGAGGAACATAATGAAGTTTGGTAGGCAGTCCATTGTTTTATCCACCCATGCTGCTCAATTCGAGGCGGTGGCATATAAAGGGGATTTTGAAGCCAATCTTGCTAAAAGTGCAGGGTGGGGTTATGAAGGGGTTGAGCTTGCGATACGCGACCCTGATTTGGTGGATGCAAATGAGCTTGAAGAATCACTTTCTGATCAGGGTTTACTAGTGCCTGCAATAGGCACGGGTCAGGCATGGGGAGAAGAGCGATTATCCTTTACCAATCCAGATTTGGCAATCCGAAAAGCGGCCATTGACCGGATCAGACACCAGATTGAGTTTGCGCAACGGTTCGATGCACTGGTGATTATTGGTTTGATCCGCGGTGTAACACCATCGGGTCAATCAAAAAACCAATCCATCCATTTGCTAATCGAGTGTTTGCAGGATTGCCTCGTAACAGCGTCGATACAGGGCGTCCGCATGGCATTGGAACCACTAAATCGATATGAAACTGATTTGATCCATACTGTGGGAGAAGGTTTGGAAATAATTCATCAGATTGGTTCACCTAACCTTGGATTGCTGTTGGATACATTTCACATGAACATTGAGCAGCCAGACATTGAAGATAGCATTCTCCGGGCTGGTGAGCACATATTCCACTTTCATGTAGCAGATTCAAACCGCAGGTACCCGGGTGGGGGTCACCTGGATTTTAAAGCCATCCTGCATGCATTAAAGTCCACAGGTTATCAGGGATGGATTTCCGGCGAATTCATGCCAATCCCTGATCCTGATACTGCAGCGAAACGAAGCATAACTTTTTTAAAGCAGATGATCGAATCAAGTTGAACATCAGTGAGTCCAATTTAGCAATTCGGCGAGTTTAATTGAGAAGATGATAGCCACTATTATCTTGTCAGGTGCCGGGGGGTTGAACCCGTAATCAATTGGATGACCAGGAGAGCAGTGTTTAATCAGGAAGCTTTTAACGAACGTATTAATTGATTCATTCAAATTATCAAGACTGGCTCCCACGAAGATTGTCTGGGTTACTGAGATCTGTAACTGGCAATACAGTTCCCCACCGAGGAGCTAAAGGTAACATCTACTGTTGTCCCAACTGGTAGGCTTCCTGAGAATCCATCGCAAAAGGCTATTCCATCGCCATCGTTGTCGCTACCACTACAACCGCTTTGCCCAGGGTATATTTGGTCGATCACAGCATCAAATCCATAACCAGGAATATTTGTAGAGAAATGAGCAATAAATGTTATGGGTACATTATTATCAGGTGGCACCGTGGATGGAACAATTTCACACGATTCTAATACGACGGGTTCTGGTTCGGTTGCAGTTGGCGGTGGTGGTACGCTTGGAGGCACTGGCGTATCCGGAGGATTATATATAACCGGAGTAGGAGTCCTTCTTGGGGCTAGTGTATTAGTGGGAACAAAAGGCGTTTGTGTATTGGTCCGCGTAGAGGTTGCTCTCTGTGTATAGGTAAGGTATGGCGTGGGTGATGGCTGTGGAGTAATAGTCGGTTTGGGAGTGTGAGTTGGCAACACGGTTACCGTTGGAACCGGAGTATCAGTAAAATCAGAAGTCGCGGTAATTAAGGTTTTTTCTATAGGAATATTCGTATTTGAACTTGTAGCGGAAGCAATAAATCCAAACGCTGATATACCACCATTTTTGATAATCGAATATCCAATTATGAAAGCAGCTGTAACAAGCAATATCCCTCCAATGCCTGCGAGGGTAAATAACAAACGTTTATCTATTGTTGCAGATTTTTTTGATTGTTTTATAGAAATTTGGTCTAGGGGTTGGACGATTTCTTTTGACACATCTTGTGTCTGCTGTGTATTAATTTCCGATGTATATATAATCCTTTTCATTTCATTAAGATAAATTTCAACACTGTACTCTGGATGACTTGTTATCTTCTGATAAACAAAATGTATCGGAGAAAACAGGATATTTGATATATAAACGAGTCGATCTGAACCATTAAATGTCCATTTACCACCCCAGTTCACGCACATATATTCTCCCAGAAAACTACCCCAGATATTTGCTGCTTGGGAAATATTGTTCCTTGTGCGTTCATCAGCTGGAAGACGGGATAAACTCTGAGATACCTGATCTAATAAATTCTCAAATATAACAATGCTGTTTTCAGAAAAGTCTAAATTTAATCCAAATCTTTCATTCGCCTCTTTAATTGCATAATCGGCGGTTGCTTTCATCTCTTCAGAAACAATATATGTGATCCCGTCCATGAAATTTCACACCCGACTATAGATGATGGATAAATACAAGTCTATCTTTGAATAATTGCCTCAACTGCTTATAATCCTTTCCGACCTGATAAGCATACTTTTGTACTGTTCAGTTATTTTTTAAATTATTGTAGCACACAATATACTGAAGAATCCCTAACAACGCAACATGCTTTTTATCACCATCCAATTCATTCCCATTAAATTATTTATGCGACTAGAAACGGAATTTCAAACCCGAAGTATGATTATAGGAAGAGGTTGGATGTACTTCTCGGATGTGAGAATAACGCGATGATGATGTTGGATTATGGAATAAGTGGCAATCAGCGTATATCATACGCAACACCCTATATATCCCAATACTTATATGCTAAATAACCAATACAGCTTTATTACCCCAGAAGGCTTTAGAGCGGGATTTTATGCGAGGATTGAACCTTTTCTTGCTATAAAAATTCTAAACAATGATATCAACAGCTAGTATCGGCGGCAACAAAAGTGCAAGTGTACTTCTAACAATACCTATGCCGAGGTATGGTTCATCTTTACCATCCCCTCATATTTTTTTGGCAGTGTGTTATTCGACTATCCCTATTAATTGCGGGTGTTCCAGCGGTCCGAAGGAGACATTCAGCTTGAAATCGTAGAATAACCTATCGCCTTCAAACCGGCAAGTGATGGTGATGATGAACGGCGTCTCATATTGGCACAAAGTCAACGTAAAGGTATCCTCAGTAGTCCATACACCACTTGCGGCTACATGTTGAGGTGTGGTCGCACCCAGAAATGCCACTCCTTCCTGCCAGGTACCATACCCGATTGTCAAGCGGTGTATACCGCGCCGCTTGCCTCCACCCAGCAAGTGGTAGGTCATTGTGCAAGCGGCGTTGTTGAAATCAAAACGAAGGCTACGAAGTGTTTCGTAGTTTGGCTTGAAGGTATAGGTTCTCCCGGAATGGTACACCGCCATTTGGGAGGTAGCTGCTCCTGTTGGTGGAGTCAAAGTCAGGTTCTTGAGGGTGCGTGTCAGCCTAGTGATGGTTGCATCATCGACGTATAACAGATCCTTCCCCATCGCTGGTAGTAGCTTTTCCCAAACCACGTTCAAAACCGCCTGCATGTCAGCAACGCCAGCCGTAATCGCAAGTACAGCGCTTTGATCCGGCATAATGAGACAAAATTGTCCGAAGGCACCATCGCCGCGGTAGATATTATGGCGACAACGCCAGAAATGGTAACCGTAACCTTGGGTCCAGTCGGTATCGGGGTTATCCCCGTTAGATACTTGTTTCGTTGAAGCAGCTTCCACCCAAGACTCAGGCAAGATGCGCTGACTGTTCCATTGCCCTTTTTGCAAGTAAAGCTGGCCAAAACACGCAATATCTTCAGTCTTGACATTCAACCCCCATCCGCCAAAGTTTATGCCATTCGGATGGCTCTCCCATGTAGCCCCTACAATGCCCAATGGCTCGAATAATCGCGGGGTCAGGTATTCGACCAGGGTCTGATTGGTGAGCTTTTGCACGATGGCTGCGAGCATGTAACTGGCTGCACTATTGTAAACCCAGTGTGTGCCTGGGGTGTGCTCCACCTGCAGCGAGAGAAACGCCTTAATTGGGTTACGAGAGCTAAAAACACGCTCGGTAGTGTCCTGGTCATGCCCGGTCGACATCGAGAGAAGGTGGCGAACCTTCATCGCAGCCAGGTTTTGGCTGACCTTTTTAGGCGTATCGGCGGTGAAGAAGGAGAGCACCGGGTCTTCCAAGGTCAGTCGCCTTTCGGCCATAGCCAATCCTACTGCAGTGGAAGTGAAACTTTTACTTAGTGAGAAAAGCATGTGAGGTTTTTCAGGTCGCCATGGGTGCCACCAACCCTCAGCTACCACACTGCCGTTACGCAGCAGCATGAAGCTATGCAAGCTGTCGATCGTTTTCTCTGCAGTGGCAATAAAATCGGTAATTGCCGCGGATGAGATACCCTGTGCCTCGGGGTTGCTGTGTGGTAGATAGAAAGTCACTGGTAGGGATATGTACCTTTCTTTTTGCTAATAGATCTGTGAATTAAGAATAAATACTGCCAATCGTTCGGGGTATTCGCTCCCGAAGCCATATGCCGGCTAGTTATTTTGACTGACTTGCGCTAGCCATCCATTTACCATGTCTTCAGGCGATGTTGGCAGGGCAATGTCCAGGAAGTGGAGAAGGTCTGGTAAAGGCATGTCCATCAAAAAACCCATGGGATCCATCCCATCCATATCGCCTTCACCACCACCGAAAATATTTTGCAACTGGGCTGTTATTTGTTGAGAGAGTGGAGCAAGCACACGCTTGCCTCGCGGATCCTCCATCCAGTCGCGCAAGGTTGATTCGCGTTTCAGTATAGAGGGCAGCTCTTGGGTAGATTGCAGGGTTACAGTCTGGGCGCAGTGAATATCGGTAGATGAAGCTCCAATCAGGATATCGAATTCCCCATCTTCGGTAATCCACTGATTGTATCCTGGGTGGTAATAAGCGAAAGCGCGGAAATCGAGCTTCAGGGTTACCGTCTTGGTCTCGCCGGGTTGCAGCTGTACCTTGGCGAAGCCTTTAAGTTCCTTGGGAGGGCGAACCAACCCTGATTTGTGATCGTGGACGTACACCTGCACCACTTCCTTACCTGCCACCTTGCCGGCGTTGGTCACATCCACAGAAATTGTCAATCCATCCACATCCCTAAACTTTATTGCTGACACTTTGGGGTTTTTGTAAAGAAACCTGGTATAGCTTAACCCGTACCCAAAGGGGAATTGCACCGGGATCTCTTTGGCGTCATAATAACGATAGCCAATGAAGATGCCCTCACCATAACGCACCTCGTCATTTCCTCCAGGGAAGTTGATGTGGGCAGGTGTATCTACTAATTTAAGTGGGTAGGTCTCCGCTAGCTTGCCGGAGGGGTTGACCTTTCCATATAACACATCAGCAATTGCCCCTCCGCCAGCTTGTCCCATCATCCAGGCTTCGAGAACGGCAGCTGTATCGTTAATCCATTCACTCATCACCAGCGGAGAGCCATTATTAAGGATGACGATGGTCTTGGGTTTGACCGTGGTAACAGCTTTGATCAACGCTACTTGTTGTGGGGTTAGGTCGAGGTCAGACCGATCGTATCCTTCCGACTCTTTCATCTTTGGCATAGAAAGATACAGCAAGGCTACCTCAGCGATGCGGGCATTTTTAACGGCAACATTGATGAGTTCTTGGTCAAAACTGGTATCCGCCGGATAGCCCTCAGCATAACTCAGCTCGGCATCACCAGCCAATTTTTGTAACTCTTTAATTGGGATATCCACCTGAGTCGGGTTGATATGCGAGCTGCCTCCGCCCTGGAAGTATGCCTCTTTGGCAGCCCGACCTATAACAGCTATGCGCTTCTGGTCCTTCAAAGGTAGAATTCCGTTGTTTTTAAGCAGGACTATGCCTTCCGCAGCGATCCGGCGTGCCAGGGCATGGTGTATGGCGATATCAAACGAACCGCCTTTGGACGTCTCGGCTGCTTTGAAAACGATGCCCAGGATCCGTCGTATCGACTCATCCAGTACCACTTCGCTCAACGCACCAGAACGGATGGCTTCTATAACCGCCTTTACCCGTCGTTCCCTCGGACCAGGCATTTCCAGGTCCAGGCCGCCTTTCAAGGATGCCACCCGGTCGTGTACAGCGCCCCAGTCGGAAACTACTAAGCCCTCAAAACCCCATTCGTCTTTGAGGATATCCGCCAAAAGCCAGTGATTCTCGGAGCAGAAGGTGCCATTGAGCTTGTTGTAGGAGCACATTACCGTCCAAGGTTTGGCTTTTTTAACCGCGGTCTCGAAAGCGGGCAGGTAAATCTCCCGCAAGGTACGCTCATCCACTTCGGAGCTGATGTTGAGGCGACGGGTCTCTTGGTTGTTAGCTGCGAAATGTTTGAGGGAAGTACCCACGCCTTTGCTTTGTACACCGGCGATGAAGCTGGCAGCCATCTCCCCAGCGAGGTAGGGGTCTTCAGAGTAATACTCGAAATTGCGCCCGCACAAAGGTGTACGCTTCATATTTGCCCCAGGACCGAGGACAACATCAACTTTCAAAGCGATGCACTCCTCCGCCAATGCCTGCCCCAGCTCATGGATCAGATCCACGTCCCAGGTGGACGCCATGCAGGAAGCAGTCGGGAAGCAGGTGGCGGGTAAGCTTTCTGAGATCAGGCTGTTTGTGTCTGCTACGCGACGCACACCATGCGGCCCATCCGTAACAGTCAATTCCGGCACACCCAGATGTTTTATTGGAGTTGTCGTCCAGGCACTGGCTCCAGTACACAAGGCAGCTTTTTCTTCCAGGGACATTTTTTTAATCAGATCGTTAATTTTAGCCATGGCTTACACCTTTCTAGTGGTTTAGTCTATAAGCAAGAGGTAATCGGTGAGATTGGCTTTATAAAGTGCTCTATGACAGTTTGTCAATTCTAAGCGCTCAAACGTCATCACCGTGTGAATAAGAATTATAAACCGAGCGCAGGCGAAATGCTTTTTGCGCCTGGTTGAGCGTCCATTCAGCCGGCATCGGACAAGATAATTGCTTTGTTCGACCAGCAGGCAGGTTTACATAATTATCGCTAAAGACAGTATCCGTTCCTTCCAGAGACAGCTCCACAAGCAGCGCCAGGGTGTGTGATTTCAGTTCCACGATTAATTCGCCCCTCTCGCTTCGTAGGTTTACATTCACTCTGGGATTGGTCAGAGATAAGTGCTTGATTGGGGCGAAGGTCGCAGTTTGTTGGTTCATTAACCGCCCTCCTTGCCATAATTCAGCGATAAAAACAAGCTTGCGGATGTTTTCATCTGAGATGCGGTCGGAAAAGTCCAGCTTGCATATTTGGGTCGCAGCTTGAGGGGCGGCATTGACTGGTGCCTGTCCTGAGGTCAGAACCTCCCCATCCAGCGTCTCCAACGACCAGTTCACGATCCCTACCCAGGGTTCGAGCAAGTCATTCGAGACGTAAACCGTCATTTCGGGTGATTTATCTTCGATGGAAAGCATCAGTGGTGCATAGAAGCGGCGTGCGGCATAATGCAGCGCCTTCCAGCGCCCAAAGTAATCCAGGCTGGACCAGGAGGCAACCGGCCAACAGTCGTTGAGCTGCCAGTACAAGGTTCCAGCCACTCGATCTGGGTGGCGTCGCCAGTGTTCCACGCCATAGCGGATGCCTTCTGCCTGGAGTGCCATGCTCAGGTAAACCAGCGAGACAAAATCCTTGGGTAACCGGAACATATCCAGCATTTGTCCAACCATGATGGAGTTTCCATTGGCATTCTTCTGGTGTTGCTCCATGATGTAGGAGGTCATGTTCCAATCAGCCTCCTCCGCGTAGGTACGGATGGTTGCCAGGGGTGGTAATGCTTGAAAGCCGAACTCGCTCATAAAGCGTGGGTATTGGTCACGATACGAGGCAAAAGGTTTCCTCCCGTGCCAAACGTCCCAATAATGGGCGTCTCCCTGCCGTTGACCATTCGGATCAACAAATGGCGTACTGGAGGAGGGTGAGCTTGGCCAATAAGCATGATCGGGATCCTCAGCCTGGCACCAAGTGGGTAAAGTGTGATGAAAAAACTGGTCATAAGCAGCTTTCATATCCTGTAACTCGGGGCGGTTCCAGTTCCAGTCCACCCAACCCAATTCCATCTCATTGTTTCCGGACCACAGTGCCAGGCTAGCGCGATGTCGGAGACGGCGAATGTTCTCAACGACCTCCTCCCGGACATTTTCTAGAAAAGCAGGGTCGTCTAATGGGTAAATGCTGCAGGAGAAGATGAACTCCTGCCAGACCAGGATGCCATAACGATCGCATAGATCGTAAAACCGCTCTTCTTCATAGAATCCACCACCCCAGACGCGTAACATATTCTGGTGTGTGTCCGCTGAAGAGCGGATTAATTCTTCCAGGTATTGGTCGGTAATTCGCGTGGGGAAGGAATCAGCCGGGATCCAATTGGAACCTTTGGCGAAGATTGGGATGCCGTTAACTACAAATACAAAGGAGCGTCCCCATGAGTCTTGTTTTTGGCGCAGTTCAATCGTGCGCAGCCCAATCTGGTACGTATGCCGGTCAAACGGTTCCGCTTCTGATGTCTCTTTGCGCATGAGCGAGACTTCCACCTGATATCGTGGTTGCAAGCCGTAACCATTAGGCCACCATAGCTCAGGTTTGGGGATTGGTACTTTCAAAATCACTTCATTATTGGCATTTATAGCAGCTTTTTTTTCAAGGATCTCACCCTCCGGTGTCGTGATACGCTCCACCGCTTCAAGCTGTGCCTCTCCCCAGCGCTCGATAGCAACTCGAACCTCCACCACCACCTGCTCTTTGGCATGATCCTGCCGCAGATGAACTTCATCCAATCGTGCCTCATGATAGCCTTCCAACCGAATATCTTTCCAGACGCCGATCGGAGGCAGCTGTGGACCCCAGTCCCAGCCAAATTGGCAGGGGGCTTTGCGCAAATACGGCCCGCCTGGAATGGCCTGCGAAACGCCCGGCATATTGCGGATGGCTTGTTGCGCGGCGACAAAGCGCACGGGCGAGTCAAAAGCAACACGCAGGTCATTCTCGCCTGCCTTGAGCAGTGGCTTCACATCCCAGCGATATTGCCGGAACATATTTACCCCGCACCCCAACTCGTGACCATTCAGGCTGACGATCGCCAGCGTATCCAGCCCGTCGCACACCAGCCAAATGTGTGGCTGGCGTAATAGTTCAGGCACGGCAGCAAACTGATAGCGATATTCCCAATCTGTTTTGGCTACCCATTGAACATGCTTTTCATTATCGCCCACAAACGGGTCGGGAATGCGGCCTAGGGCCAGTAAATCGGTATGCACGCCGCCGGGGACGCTAGCGGGTAGCCACTCTTCCGCGTTCGTCTGTCGAAATTCCCAGGCACCTGCCAAAGATTGAATTCTCATAATGCGTTTCCTTGATGAATCTGCGTTGTTATTTCATACATAATCGATAAAATCCGATCAATCCCCGAATTCGAGTGGAATGGAAATATCCGCTTACACGTAAGGCTAGGCGACTCCTAATAGGCCATCTGGCATCCCCAAGGCAATACAAGCTATATGGGCCAGGAGAATCAGGCTTAATTTAGAATAACCTTTCGTAGGGCGCAGTATATTCAATAATGTGTCCAGTTTAGTATTCAGAGTATTACGTTATTTCGCTTGAATCCAAACTCAAGAGGATTGCATTTCCACAGTTGAGAGATCCCATGCTTCATGGATCTTTGGAACATCATTGATCAAGCGCCGGGTGTATGTCTGTCTCGGATGCAGGATCACATCATCGGCACATCCACTTTCAACAAATTTTCCATGCTCCATGATGTATACTACGTCAGAAACATAATACGCCAGGCCGATATCATGGGTAATGAAAATAACCGTCATCCCGATCTCGTTACGCAATTGCATCAGCATATCCAGGATGGTAGCACGTGAACAGGCATCGATCATCGAGGTTGGCTCATCAGCCAGCAGGATCTTAGGCTTCAGCAGGAAGATACGGGCAATCATCAAGCGCTGCATCTGTCCACCGGAGAGCTCAAAAGGATACTTGTTGGTCAATTCCTCGAACTTCAAGTTGACAAAGCTGCAAGCCTCTGCCATCAACTCTACTTTTTCCGCATGTGGAAGTTTTCTGCCGCCACGCATGTGAATACAATCTAAAAGTACTGTATCGATCTTATTAAAAATATTATATGAACAATACGGATCCTGAAAGATCGCCTGAATATTTTTCCAGTATTCCCGTTTCTTTTTTTGAGTTCTGATATCACGCTTCTTCCCCTGGAAGTAAATCTCCCCTTCAGTAGGATTGATCAATCCCAAAAGCAGCTTTGCCAAAGTGGTCTTTCCACTGCCTGATTCGCCTACGATCGAGACGACATCGTTCGTGCAGAGATCGAAATCCACATGATCAACTGCGACACATTTCTGGCTGCCCACCCCAAATACCTTGGTAAGTCCTGAGGCGCTCAGGCATTTATCTTTTTCATTTAGCATTTTGAAAAGCCTCCATTATAGAGGCCTCTTTTATATAGGCCTCCCTCAGTTCTTTTTCCGTGAAGATGCAGCGATAAGCGCGTCCGCCTTCAAGTTCATGAAGACCGACAGAAGTCACCTTACATTCTGGCAGAACGTATTTGCAGCGTTCGGCAAACCGGCAGCAAGAGGGTGGGTTTTTAAGATTGGGTGGTACCCCTGGTATGGCTGTCAGTTTAGTATTCCGCAGACCACTTTCAGGCACAATGATCGAGCCCATGAGACCTTTGGCGTAAGGGTGGAGTGGATCAAACACGGCTTCTTGTGCGGTACCCTTTTCCACGATCTGCCCTGCGTACATGACCATAATATCATCGGTCACGTTATAAAGCAGTGGAAGCTCATGTGTGATGAAGATCATCGATTTGATAAATCCTTCTTCCATCAAGTTCTTTAGCATTTTGATGACCATCTTCTGTGAAGTGACATCGAGCGCGGAGGAAGGCTCATCCGCGATCAACACTTTTGGAAAAAGAAGCACAGATACCGCGATCACCGTGCGCTGCTTCATGCCACCGGACAGTTCTACAGGATATTTTTGCAGTACTTCCGCCGGTAGCCCCAGGGTCTCAAAAGCTTGTCTGGCAAATTCATAAATCTCTTTCTTGGTTTTGTATGGATCGTGTGCTTGGAACACATCCTCAATAAAGTGGATGACCTTTTGGGTGGGGTTGAGCGAATTCATCGCGCCTTGGGGGATATAGGCAATCTCTGTTCCCAATATCGATTTACGAATGTCATCAGGATCCATTCCAGTAATCTTACGACCATCGATGATGATCTCTCCACTCGTATAGTGCAACGGAGCGAAGTAATATCCCATCAAGCTGAGCGCCAGCGTCGACTTTCCGCAGCCGGATTCTCCCGCAATTCCCAGCGATTTCCCTTCTTCGACTTTCAGAGAAACATGGTCAACCGCGTAAACGTCTTCCCGAAACCGGGTGATGTATTTTGTGGTTAATTCTTTGACCTCTAGCATTACATTTGACATATCAATCACCTAGTCCCTCAATGCCGGATTGAATACCTGGTCGAGACCTGTATTCATCAAATTCATTGAGAAGGTTATCAGAGCAATGACAACAATTACGGGGAAGTACGCCCACCATTTTCCGAGTATTTGCGCCTGGTAGATCATCGCCCAGTTCATCATCAAGCCCAAAGTTGGCACTTCAGTCGTTCGTGGTCCCAACCCAAGGATAGATAGCCCAGCCTCCGTCAGGATACCCGAGGAAATCTGCAAAATAAAAGCCATAACCACATAAGAAGCGATGTAAGGCAGAATATCAGCAATGATGATGTGAATGACGGAGTGACCGGATAGTTTCGACAGGTTGACATGGTCGCGATTGCGCAGGCTGATCACTTGTGCCCGCACTGCGCGGGTAGTCCATACCCAGGAGGTAAACCCGATCACCACGGCGATCGTGAACGCACCGCGATGTTCCTGCCCGATGCTGAATGAAATTAAGATTAACAACACAAAGGTGGGGATAACGGTAAAGATATTGGTGAAAAACATAATGATGTCGTCCATCAAGCCGCCGACATAACCCGCCAGTAATCCCAGGATCAAACCGATCAGGGTTGCGACGGTACCGGCGACAAGACCGATCTGGAGCGATACGCTAAGGGCCTTAACCAGCTCCGTCAGCACATCCCGGCCGAAGTTATCGGTCCCAAGTGGCAGTACCCGTACGTTCGCAACTTGGCTGATATTCACATAATCAGATTGTGCGACTGAACCTGTCTCCTCCAATGCACCTGTTTCTGCGTTTTTTGCTGCAATGGTCACCCCCTCGGTGGATAAAATTCCTTCAAGTGAAATATTGAGCCTTTGAAAATATCTTTGCTTCGCTAAGGTCATCCCGGCAATGCTCACAGTGGGATCATAATTGGTCCCCCACTGTTCCAGGAGTTTTGCGGTATCGTTGATATCGACCTGATCTTCAGGGATCCTATCTGCCATGAGCCATTCCTTCATAGCCTGGCGGTCTTCCACGCTCAGCTTGCTGGCAATTCGCTTGGCTGCGGCATCATCCAGATTAAGTATATATTTAGTAGGTGAATTAATGCTATCGTAAGTACTCACATAGATGCCAGGCGGAAAGAAAGTACCCTGGCTGATGATTTCTAATGGAGGATATTTAAAGATTAGCGGATAAACGATCGTTGTTAGCAGCAGCACCACAAAAATGATAAACCCAAATATGAATTTGCCAGAGTGAAAAACTTGTTGAATGGTATGTTTCATGACAATCTCTCTCCCTAATCTGCCTGCGCCGCTTTAATGCGTGGGTCAATAAAACCATAAAGGATTTCGATGAGAAAGGTTGCGATTAGCACCATCAACGTGAGGATTAACGTAACTGCTGAGATCAAGGGATAATCTTGTCCCATCACACCATTTAGCATTGTGTAACCAAGCCCCGGGTAAC
>CAZXPK010000034.1:4208-28271 GCA_964642565.1 uncultured Anaerolineaceae bacterium | reverse complement strand
AAAAATAATGGATCAAACCAATACGCTACTTGAATCCAGCGAAATCCTTCGTAAACGCTCGCTCACTGACGAAGTTTACGAATACCTGTCCAGCAAGATCATTGCAGGTAAATATTCCTCCGGAGATTGGCTCCGTCAGGAGGATATTTCTACACAGCTGGGCGTCAGTCAAACCCCGGTAAGAGAAGCATTCGACCGTTTGGTCGCTTCTGGCCTTGCCGAAAGAGTGCCGTACCGCGGTGTCCGCGTCCCTGTATTGGAGCCTAAAGAAATTGTGGACGCTTTTATGTTGCGTCTGATCCTGGAGACCACTGGCGCTCGCCTGGCAGCAAAAGTGATCCAGCCAGAAGAGGTACGTACCTTATCCATACTCATCGAAAAAACTGCCAGTCTGGTCTCATTGGAGGATATGTCTGAATTACGCCAATTAAACAAGGAATTTCACACACACATGGTAGAAGCAGCTCGTAGCCCCCTATTAATCAAATTATATGAATTAACCACTAATGCTTTCCCAGATTGGATGCTTTATGAATATATGTTCAGGCATCCAGAGCTCCTACAAACTAGCCTTAAACGCGAATACATTGAGCATAAGGCAATTGTAGATGCCTTAGCGTTCAAAGACCCTCAAGGAGCCTCTTTCCAGGTTGCCAACCATATTAAAAATCTTTGGCACGACCTACACACGTACTTGGACATCTCTGGTGATTCGATACAGGAGATTGAAAATCAAATCATGGCAATGTTCCCACATCATCATAAATAAGAATTAAAGAGAAGGAGATAAAAATGCAAAGCGAAGATCTGTTCAAAGAAATGGCTCAAAGTATTACAGACGGTGAAGCCGAGAAAGCTGCTGAGTTGGCAAAACAAGCTGTTGCTCAGGGAATTGATCCACTGGATGCAATAAACAAGGGATTTGTTGCTGGGGTGAACTATGTTGGGGACCAGTTTAGCTGTGGAAATATGTTCCTCCCAGAGCTGGTCATGGCTGGTGAAGCCATGAAAGCTGCCGTTGCCGTGTTGGAACCAGAACTAACCAAACGCGGCACTGAGCGGAAAATGTTGGGTAAAGTAGTCTTATGCACCATCGAAGGTGATATTCACGAAATTGGAAAGACCCTGGTGGGTACGATGCTTTCTGCCACTGGGTTCCAGGTCTATGATATGGGTGTGGATGTGCCTGTGATGAAAGTGGTGGAGAAAGCTCGCGAAGTGGGCGCAGATATCGTGGCAATGAGTGCCTTGCTTACTACCACCATGGTACATCAAAAAGATGTTATAGAGGCGCTGGAAGATGTGGGCCTGCGTGCTAAAGTCAAGGTTATGGTCGGTGGCGCACCAGTTACCCAGGAATGGGTCAAGCAAATCGGTGCTGATGGTTATAGCGAAGATGCCATTGGGGCTGCACGCGTCGCCAAGCAGCTTCTGGGTGTCTGATCCCTATCAGGTGTCACTATGACAGGGAAAATTAAATCAATCACCAATCCCAAACTCAGCCTGGATATTCTCACCCCCGAGGAAATTCAACGCTTACATACTGCCTCCCTCGATATTATTGAAACTACCGGCATTCGGTTTCCTTCCAAACGTGCATTGGATATTTGGGAAGGTCATGGTGCACAGGTGGATCACAATACCTCCATTGTAAAAGTACCCGGTCAGATTATTGAAGATGCGTTAAAGCTTGCTCCCCCAAAGTATGATTTAGCTGCCCGTAAACCCGAACAAGACTTACCCCTGGATGGTAACCACGTCTTCCTTGGCACAGACGGGTGCGGGGTTGAAGTTTTAGATACAAACACTGGTAAACGCCGGATGTCCACCTGGCAAGACGTCGCAGATATTGCCAGGGTTGGCGATGCATTAGAGGAAATTGCCTTTCATTGGGTGGCTGTTTCAGCTCAGGATTTACCTCCAAAAACCCGCGGGCTGAATGAGCTCAGGGCTATCTGGGAAAACTCCACCAAGCATACCCAGACGGAAAGCATTTACAACGAATGGGAAGCACGGGCAGCCGTTGAAATGGCCGCCACGATTGCTGGCGGAAGGGACGCTCTGCGAAAACGACCGGTGTTATCCATCATGCAATGTACCGCCTCACCTCTCGGCCAGGATGGTGGTAGTGTGGATGCAGCATTGATTGGTGCTGAAGCTGGCTTACCGGTTGGTTTTATGACCATGGCGGCTTGTTTGACGACTGGCCCTGCCACAATGGCAGGTACTTTGGTAGTGGGAAACGCAGAAGTCATCAGTGCCACTGCACTAATACAGCTGGCATTCCCCGGTGCACCAGTCTTTTATGCTGCTGCACAAACTGCCTCTGATCTCCGCACAGGTGCCTATACGGGTGGAGGGCCAGAAGATTTTTTATTTGGTGCAGCTCAAAACAAACTCTCTGATTTCTATAATATTCCTCTATCCATGGGTTCATTTGCAACAGGTGCCAAAGAGCCAAATTGGCATGCAGGGGTTGAAAATAGCCTTTCCACCTTTATGGCAAGCCTGGTCATGTCGGATATGTTATTGGGTGCTGGTCTATTACACGGTAGCCGGATTTGGTCCTATGCTCAAATGCTAATGGACTGCGAGATTTTCTCCATCATTCAAAAGGTCATGGAAGGTATTGTCGTTGATGATGAGACTCTCGCATTGGATACGATCCGTAACGTCGGTCCGGGCGGAAACTTCCTGAGCCAGAAACATACCCTGAAACATATGCGCGACATTTTTATTCCTCAATTCATGGATCGCCGCCCTTATAACGTCTGGGAGGAGAAACATGATGACGGTCGTAATTGGGCGCTGGAAAAAGCCAGGAAAATCCTAAACACCCACCAACCTGAGGCGTTGGATCCCACTATCGCAGCTGAGCTAAAAATAATCATTGCTTCGGTAGAGGCTGAGTGATTATTATGCAGCCGAATCTGACTCTACTCAGCGATGAATTGGTCAAGCAAATCCTGGATGAAGCATTTCAATTACTGATTACACCTGGCATAAAAGTCCAATCACTTTCAGCCAGACAGCTCTTGGCAGATGCAGGAGCAAAGGTCGATAAAAACACAGAAGTGGCTCATATTCCTGAGAAATTAGTTTATCAAGCACTGGAGTCAGTACCTCACGAGTTTATCCTATACGACCGCAGCGGTAATCCGAAGGTAAAATACGGCGGGAATGCCGTCCATTTTGATCCTGGTTCTTCGGGAGTACATATCCTGGATCCGGATACCTTCGAGCACAGGCCATCATATTCAGCTGACTTGGTTCGAATCGTTAAATTAACCGAAATGCTCCCTCAATATGATGCACAGTCAACGGCGGTAATTTGCAATGAGATTCCCAAGTCAATCAGTGATTTATACCGCTTATATCTGGTTCTCATGTATTCCTCCAAGCCCATCATAACGGGTGCTTTCGCCATCCCCACCCTGCAGGTTATGGTGGATATGCTGGCGATATTCGCCGGCAATCGTAAAGCTTTGACTGAAAAACCTCAAGCAGTGTTTGATGTCTGTCCTTCACCTCCACTGATTTGGAGCAATTTTGGGGCACAAAACTTGATCGATCTCGCCCAGGCCGGTGTTCCTGCTCAAATGGTATCCATGCCATTGGCGGGTGCGACAGCACCAGTCACTCTGGTGGGTTCTGTTGTCCAGCATGCAGCAGAATGCCTGAGCGGCATCACCATCCACCAACTCGCGAAAGCTGGTGCACCCATCGTTTGGGGTGGCGCACCTGCAATCTTCGATATGCGTAAAGGTACAACCCCAATGGGTGCCGTGGAAACAGCGATGATTGATGCTTCTTATACTCAGGTGGGTAAATTTTTAGGCTTACCCACCCATACCTATCTATGTGCCAGTGACGCAAAAGTCATTGATGCTCAGGCTGGTTTGGAAAGTGGGATCAGCGCAATCATAGGTGCCCTGGCGGGTGTCAATATGATCTCAGGCGCTGGCATGTTGGATTTCCTGGCCTGCTTCAGCCTTGAAAAGTTGGTGATCGATGCTGAAATCGTCGCCATGGCAAAACGCCTGTTATCAGGCGTACATACCCCAACGGAAACCCTTGCAACAGCCATGTTTGAGGGCATCAATTTCAAGGGTGATTTCCTGAAGCAAAAAGTGACCCGCGAATTATTCTCGAAGGAACAATACCTTCCTTCAAAGGTATTGGATCGTGATTCTATCCGTGGCTGGCACCAGGATGGTAGTTTGGATACCCTTTCACGTGCAAAGGCACAGGTTGTACAACTGTTGGGCCAATATGAAGTTCCATCTTTACCACAGGATAAAGTCCAAGATCTGCGTGAATTGGTGAAACATAAGGCACATGAAGCCGGGTTGGCTGCTTTGCCAAACCTTGACCAGTAATTTCTTTAGCACTAATAATGTCCTGAGAGCCGTGCCAAGTTACGACTCTCCGGATATAAATAACGTTTTTCTAGCGGCTAACAGGGTAATTTACAGTTAAATAAAAACACAATCTCTGGAGGAGCCTATGCACGAACTTAAGGTCATGTCTGAATCGGACATCGAAGCTGTTCATTCTTCGAGCTTGCGTGTATTGGCAGAGACGGGGATAATCCTCACGCTCCCGCAAGCCAGGGAAATATTGTCCGGTGCAGGGGCAAAGATTGAAAACGACCGGGTGTTACTGCCTCCTGTGTTGGTTGAGGAGCAGGTGTCTAAATCTACAACCAAAGTCAACATACGTGGTCGGGGTGGATCGACCAAGACACTTGGAGATCAATCGCTTCATTGGCATAACCTGGGAGGCGCGCGTGATATTTATGATGCCGGTTTAGGTACACGCCGTAAGGCCATGTTGCAGGATCTGCAGGATTGCACACGTTTACTCGATGCTCTGGATGGGGTCACCACCATCACCCCATTTTTTACTCCCCAGGATGTCCCGGGGCACTTAATGTCCCTGGCGATGTACCGCTATGCCATCCCCAATACTACCAAACCACTGCTAGGTCCCGGTGTGCAGACGGCTCAGGAGGTACAGTATGCAATCCAAATGGCTGCTGTCATTGGTCCTCCCCGTGAAATATTTTCATTGAGCGTTTCTCCGGTCAGCCCACTAAACTTTCCAAGTGATGGTGCTGCGGCGATCATTGAAATTGCCCAGAATGGAATCCCTTTCGCCCCACTCCCCTGCCCTATGGCCGGAACGACTGCCCCGTTTTCAATCGTAGGTGCTGTCACCCAACAAAACGCTGAGATTCTGGCAGCTATCGTATTGGCCCAGCTCGTCCATCCAGGCTTGCCGATCATCTACTGTGGTCGGCTGGCGATGATGGAACCTCGCACGGGATTATCCGTATGGGGTGGGGTTGAGCTTGGTCTGGCTTCAGCTGCCACGGTCCAGATTGGTCATCGCTATGGGCTGCCAGTCAATGTCTATGGCTTTTCGACCAATTCGCACACATTGGATATCCAGAGCGGCTTCGAACGCTCGCTAAACGCAATAATTCCTGCGTTGGCAGGAGCAGATGAGCTATCTGGAATTGGGGAGATGGAAGCGGGCGTGATGGGATCGTTTGCTCAAATAGTTTGTGATAATGAAATCGCCGGCAGTGTAAGACGGCTCAGGAAAGGATTTGAGACCACTGAAGATTCATTGGCTGTGGATGTTATCTCATCCGTCATGCGCGGCACTCACAACTATTTAGGGCAAAAGCATACGATGCGTTATCTCCGAAGCGGTGAAGTGTTGCTTACAACCTTGGCGGAGCGTGCTTCCTGGGAAACCTGGGAAGCACATGACCGCATGGGGATGGCTGAGCGTGCCCAATCTGAAGCTATGAATTTATTAAAAAACCACCAAGTTCCACCGCTATCCGATGATCAGGAACGGGAATTGGATGAAATTCTTTCAGAAGCAGATCACAAATTAAGAAAATAGAATTCTACGAGGAAACTATGCTAAATCAAGCAAAAGAGCTACAGGAGAAGTTATCAGGTTATCGCCACGACTTTCATAAATTTCCTGAGGTTGGGTTTCAGGAATATCGAACATCTACCAAAGTGGTAGAAATATTAACCTCTCTTGGCTGTCGGGTCCAGCAAAATGTCGGGAAAACGGGTGTGGTTGGCGAGCTGGGTCAAGGTCTTCCCATTGTAGCTATAAGAGCGGATATGGATGCCTTGCCACTACAGGAAGATAATCACACAGAATACACATCTCAAAAACCAGGTGTCATGCACGCCTGTGGTCATGATGCTCATACTGCAATCCTGCTTGGGGTAGCTGAATTGCTCTCTAAAGAAGAGAATCTACTTGGTACAGTTCGCTTTTTATTCCAACCTGCTGAAGAGGTGGGAGATGATGAGGGGATCAGTGGTGCTCCTCGCATGATTCAGGATGGTGCTATGGAAGGCGGGGTTGGCATGGTGATTGCATTGCATGTTTCCGCCCATGTTCCTGTAGGTCAGATTCAAATCGGCGCTGGTCCTTCTTCAGGTGGTGTGGACTCATTTCGTGCTTCGATAATTGGGATGGGTGGTCATGGGGCTAGGCCTCATGAGACGGTTGATCCCATTTATCTCTCTGCATATGTTATCCTGGCATTACACGGAATAGTTTCACGCAGGCTTAATCCCTATGATCCCGCAGTGGTTAGTATTGGGTCCATCCATGCTGGAAATGCTGAAAATGTCATTCCCAATCAGGTAGATATCCTCGGGACCTTGCGTTATACCCAACATAAAGTTCAAGAACAAATCCACGCAGAGATTAAAAAAGCCTTTGGAGTAGCCAAATCCTTGGGTGGTGACTATACACTCAAGTTTGAGATTGGCTCTCCCCCAATGATCAATGACGAAAAAGTCGTAAATCTGATCAAGCAGACTGCTATCGACCTGATTGGTCATGAAAACGTACTTCCACCCCAGGATGGTCTCGGTGCGGAAGATTTCGGCTGTTTCTCTAAGCTGGTTCCTGGAGCAATGTTCGCCCTTGGAAGCAAGGTCGAAGGGGATGAACGTGAACACCATAATTCAAGGTTTGATATCGACGATCAATGCTTACCGTTTGGAGCGGCTATTCTGGCAGAGACTGCGTTACGGTTTCTACACAATGGTGGATTGTAATTTGATTGATGTATGGACAGCTCCTTACATGTTATTCCTCACATATGATAGATGAAGACTGGCTCGGGAAATGATGATAAAAATTGGTATAGGCGGGAATTTCATCTCCTCTCATCAAACAATGAAATTATTCCATGATGCCTATCACACTAGCACTATCTTTCCCCGTGGTAGTCTTGAAAAATGGCAGGAATTGGATCACCCTGATGCGTTGAAATTCCTCCGCGAGCGAACCTTGGATTTATTGAACCTTCCCAATTATCCCGCTGATCAGCTTGAATTGCTACGAAAAGGTGAGTATTTGATCGCACATGATCAAATGCTTCCGCGTAGGTAAGTTTGACTTTACTCGACTGTCACAGATTTGGCGAGATTTCTGGGTTGATCGACATCCAGTCCTCGCTTTGCAGCGATGTGATACGCAAGTAATTGCAGGGGTATGACAGTGACAACCGGACTCAACAACCAGGGTGCATCCGGGACCCACAACACATGATCTACAAGTGGCGGAATAAGTACATCCCCATCGGTGGCAACTGCAATTACCATCCCCCCACGTGCTTTGGCTTGTTCTATCTGACTGATCATCTTTTCATACCAGGGATCATGGGGCGCCAATACCACTACGGGCATCTCTCTATCTATGAGAGCGATAGGACCATGTTTCATCTCACCTGCCGGATAACCTTCTGCATGGATATAAGATATTTCCTTAAGTTTCAAAGCTCCTTCATATGCTATCGGCATATTAATCCCCCGGCCCAGATACAAGCAGTTGTGTGTCTCTTTTAGTTTCTCAGCGATCTCTTCCACATCTTTTTGTCGGTCCAGGCATTTACCTACCAGGTCGGGGATCGTGAGTAACTTTCCTACCAAAGATTGCCTAGATTTTTCATTCAAGGTTCCTCGGAGGTCTGCTAATAAAATTGCCAGCATATAAAGATCCACAATTGGGGCGGTAAATGCTTTTGTCGACGCAACCCCAATCTCTGGCCCGGCCTGCATAGAAATATATCCATCAGCTATGCGCATGGCCTGAGTCCCAATCGCATTTACGATCGACCATAATTTAGCCCCCTTTTTTCGACCCTCTTCCATCGCAGCCAGTGTGTCTGCAGTCTCTCCAGATTGGCTGATTGCCAGGACAACTGTATTTCGGTCGATGATTGGATCACCATAGCGGAATTCCGAGGCAATCTCCAATTGGGTTGGCACGTGTGCGATCCGCTCAAGTAGAATTTTTCCGATCATACCGGCATGGGCGGCAGTTCCGCAGGCTGTGATAAATATCTTTTGGATTTGCTTGGCAAACTCTTTGTTCAGGTTCAGCTCCGGCAGTCTTATCGACCCACATTCAAAATCGACCCGACCAGCGATGGTATCAGTAAGGGAGCGTACTTGTTCAATGATTTCCTTATGCATGAAGTGTCGGTATTCACCTTTTTCAGCTGAAATTGGATCCCACGCCACTACCTGCTCCTTGTACTTTACAGGTTTACCTTCCGTGGTCTGGATGATTAAACCTGTAGCTGTAACGATTGCCATCTGATGTGATTCCAAGAATACAACTCGGCGGGTGTGTTCAAGAATTGCAGGTAAATCGGACGCTACGAACATTTCGTTATCACCTACTCCGATGACCACACCCCCGGCATTCCCGATCCGGGCAGCAACAATCTTATCGGGTTCAAGTACAGACATTAACACAATCCCATGAGCACCTTTTATATGGCGAATTGCATTCTGAGTGGCTTCAACCAAACCAACCCCCGTTGATTCAAACCGCTCAACCAGTTGGACAATCACTTCCGTGTCTGTGTCTGAATTAAATATGACCCCCTCCTCAGAAAGCTCATTCCTTAACTCGAGGTAATTTTCTACGATTCCGTTATGTACCACGACCACATTACCAGTCATCCCAACATGAGGGTGAGCATTACGGGCACTAGGTTCACCATGCGTTGCCCAACGGGTGTGTCCAATCCCCACATGACCTGCAACCGGGATCTCTGATACTAGCTCTTCTAATTTATTTAATTTCCCCACGTCTCTGCGAATCTCAATGTGATTGTTTTGGATGACTGCCAGTCCAGCTGAGTCATAACCCCGATATTCTAGCTTTTTAAGCCCATTCAAGATAATTGGGGTGGCATTTTGAGGTCCTATATAACCGACGATTCCACACATACATCCATCCTTATAAAAAAACAAGGTATTGTCAATGATTAATTAATTCTTTTATGCAAGTTTTATGCTAATTTCCGGGTTGTTTTTGGGCTTCTTCGATTTTTGCCCAGGTATCACGAAGGGGAACAATCCGGTTAAATACAAGCTTTGTTGGGGTTGAATCAGGATCCACGATAAAATATCCTTCCCGCTCGAATTGGTACCGCATTCTCGACGCTGCAGATGTAAGGCATGCCTCAACCTTACACTGTTCGATGATCTGTAGTGAGTTAGGATTAATATAATCTAGAAATTCAGCTCCCTCGTCCAAATCATTTAGATCTGCCTTGGTGAAAAGCCGATCATAAAGCCTTACTTCGACATCTATTGCGTTTTCTGTGGAGATCCAATGCAGTGTCCCTTGCACTTTACGCCCATCTGGCGCATATCCACCGCGTGTGGTGGGGTCATATGTGCAGCGCAGTTCTATGATTTCTCCCGTATCAGGATTTTTACGAACTTCGACGCATTTAACGAAATAACCATACCGTAATCTAACTTCCCTACCAGGTGCGAGACGGAAATACTTCTTGGGTGGATCTTCTCGAAAATCTTCTCGATCAATATATATCTCCCTTGAAAATTTCACTTTTCGCGTGCCAGCGGTTGGATCTTCAGGATTATTTACCGCATCCAGTTCTTCCACCTGCCCAATGGGGTAATTATCGATCACAATTTTAAGCGGACGGAGCACAGCCATAACCCTAGGAGTGATGAGGTTTAGCTCATCGCGCAGCATCGCTTCGAGAAGGGCTATGTCGACTAGGTTATTACGGTGTGGCACACCGACTGCTTCTAAAAATTTTAGGATCACCTGGGGTGGATAGCCGCGCCGGCGCATGGCTGATAAAGTTGGCATGCGCGGATCATCCCAGCCACGTACATAGCCATCCTTGACCAGCCTCAACAACATCCTCTTGCTCATCACGGTGTAGCTGAGATTGAACCGACCAAACTCAATCTGACGTGGATGGTAGATCTCCAATTCATCCAGGAACCAATCGTATAACGGCCGGTGATCTTCGTACTCCAATGAACATAACGAGTGAGTAATTCCTTCGATCGAATCACTTTGTCCGTGGGCAAAATCGTACATCGGGTAAATACACCACTTATCTCCCGTTCGGTGATGAGTGGAATGCAAGATACGGTACATGACCGGATCACGTAAGTTCATATTGCCGGATGCCATATTAATCTTCGCCCTTAATACACGCGCACCACCGGGGAATTCTCCCTTGCGCATACGCTCAAATAAATCTAGGTTTTCCTCAATAGTCCTCTCGCGGTATGGGCTGTTTTTACCTGGCTCTGTCAGGGTGCCACGGTATTCCCTGATCTCTTCTGCGCTAAGGTCATCCACATAGGCTTTGCCTTTTTTAATCAGCCTGATGGCAAATTCATAAAGCTGCTCAAAATAATCAGAGGCGTAAAACAGGCGATCTTCCCAATCAAAACCCAACCAGTGGATATCCTCTTGGATTGATTCCACATATTCAACATCTTCCTTGACCGGGTTGGTATCATCGAAGCGTAAGTTGCATTTCCCACCGAATTCACGTGCTATCCCAAAATCGATGCTGAATGCTTTGGCATGTCCGATGTGCAGGTAGCCATTAGGTTCGGGCGGGAAGCGAGTATGTACACCACTGTAGCGACCCGATTGAAGATCAGCCTGAATGGCTTCGCGGATAAAGTTGGTCGGCGTCGCGGATATCATCTCAATCATTTCATTCTCCTGGCTTATCAAAACACCCCGCATCAAACCAACGGGGTGTTTTGAGCTCTGGCTGGGGGCAAAGGATTCGAACCTCTACATACAGATCCAGAGTCTGCTGTCCTACCATTAGACGAGCCCCCAGTGCTTAATGGGAAAAATTTTACCACGCCCATCCCTCAGCGTCCAGTCTGGTACAGGTATTCTTATCGGTTTTGCAAGTGCTCGAGCATGTCGATTGCAGATTGAATTCGCTCAAGAACCTTGTCTTTACCAATGATCTCCATACTCTCAAAAAGTGGCGGGCTTGCTTTTTGACCAGTCACAGCCACCCTTAATATTCCAAAAACCTGCCCAGCCTTTAAATTTAATTCATCCACTAAATTCCGCAAAGGAAGCTCTGCCAGCTCTTTGTTAATTTCGGGCAATGAAACCAATATTTGGTATGCCTTTTGGACAACCTTAGCTGATTCTGTCGGCGTAAGATCATCTCCAATCAGATCATGAGGATTTGGTGTGACATCATCCTTGAAGAAAAATCCGGCTACCGGGATCACATCATCCAGTGTTACTAGTCGTTCTCGGATGATTGGTATGGCGCGGTAGAGTTTGTCTTTATCCAGCTGGTATCCAGCGTTGGTAATGTAAGGAGCAAGCCTGTGAGCTAGGTCTTCTCTCGATAGATTTCGTATGTGCAGGCCATTGAAATAATCAAGTTTCGTGAAGTTGATCGCTGCCGGAGAGGGGTTCAGATGTGCCAGGTTAAATTTTTCAACCAGATCTTTCATCGTGAAAAACTCTGTCCGATCATCGTAGCTCCACCCCATCAAGGCTACCCAATTAACAACCCCCTCGGGGATGTATCCCAAGGCTTCCAAATCATTAATAAATATTGAGTGACCATCTTTGATGAGATGCGAGGCCTCGCGCTTACTCATTTTCCCCTTACCTTTCGGCTTAAGAAAAACGGAAAGATGAACCCACTGCGGTTCCTGCCAACCAAAGGCTCGGATAATTTGGGCGTGGAGGGGGAAAGTAGATAACCACTCGGATCCACGAATGACATGTGAGATCCCCATCAGGTGGTCATCCACCATGGCAGCTAAGTGGTAAAGTGCCAATCCATCCGATTTTATGAGGACATAATCATCCAAAGCGGAATTTTCGACTGTGATATCCCCTCGGATCAAATCATGTACAGTCACCGATCCGCTTTCAGGTACCTTAAATCGCACAACATGCCGTTCCCCTTTCAACACACGGGTCTGTGCTTCACCTGGACCTAATCGCCGGCATAATCCGTCATAGCGAGGATTTTCCTTTCGGCTCAACTGCTCCCTACGCACCATCCCCAACCGCTCAGGAGTGCAAAAGCAATAATAAGCATGTCCAGCTTCAATGAGCTTACGGGCGTAATCTTGATAGATTTCCCTGCGCTCAGATTGGTGATAGGGTGAGTGAGGGCCTCCGACGCCTGATCCTTCATCCCAATCAATTCCCAACCAATGCAGGCTATCAATCAGTTCTTTTTCCGCTCCAGGAACGTAACGCTTCTGATCAGTGTCTTCGATCCGTAATATGAATTTTCCACCGGTCTGCCGGGCTAATAGGTAATTGTATAAGGCAGTCCGACCACTCCCGAGGTGAGTTCGCCCTGTCGGTGAAGGTGCAAACCGGACACGAACCGGATGTTCTTGATTCAAACTGTTCCTCCCATTTGTAATAGTGCGACTATGCGAGTCGATTCGGTTATTCTAAAAAATGATTAAAACTCGAGCGCTTTATGGCGTAAGATCACACTCTCCACCAAACCAACCCCCAATAGCAACGAGAGTAATGAGCTTCCTCCATAACTTATAAATGGTAATGGCAAACCTGTAGCAGGTAAAAGTTTTAAATTTACTCCGATATTAACCATTCCCTGAAAAGCCAATAACATTGCCACACCATAAGCGATTAATGCCCCAAAAGTATCCCTGGATAATCTGGCAACCCGCAGGCACCGATAGACAATGAATAAGAGCAGGAGCATGATGATGACCGAACCAATAAAACCGAATTCTTCAGCAGTTGCAGAGAAGATAAAATCCGACCAGCGCACCTTGAGGAATCTTAGGTGAACCTGGGTCCCTTGGTTATAGCCTTTCCCGAACAGCCCGCCAGACCCAATGCTGATCAATGCCTGCTGGATATTGTATCTCTCTCCCTGGGTCGCATTTGGATCTGAGATAATGAAGTTTAATATCCGTTGCTTTTGATAATCAGCCAAAAAGGGAAAAACCGCAAATGGTGCCACCAACCCAATCCCCCCAAAGATAAGCAGGTACTTGAGCTTTAATCCACTCGCCCATAGTAAGCTGAACCAGATGGCTAAAATTACCAGGGACGTGCTTAAGTTGGGTTGCAGGATGATCCACACCACAATACCTAAGGTGTATAACAGGCTGCGTCCGATCCAGGTAAGTTTATCCAATTTATCAATATTCCTGGCGAAGAAATCGGACAGCACCAGAATCACGACGATTTTGGCAATTTCGGAGGGTTGAATCGATATCAAGCCGGTGTCAAACCAACGGGCTGACCCATGTATTGCCTGACCAGCAATGGTCAGTGCACCCAAGAAAATTGCGGTCACGATGTACATTGGACGACTGATGGAAGCCCATAAGTGATAGTCGATGGCAGATACAATAAAAACAACGATGAAACCTAAAACAGCGAAAATCAATTGGCGTTGGACATAATTTGCTGTTTCCAATTCGATATTTCCGGCAACTGCCGAGCGGATCATTGTGATGCCAAATATGGACATCAACGCTACCGACCCTAACAGCCAGAAATCAAAGTGACGCCAATTTGTTTGACTCATTCACTCACACACAAACACTGAGCCTAATATAGTACCCTGCAACCCAGTTCGCTAAAATAATCATCGCTATCCAATCTGCACTTAATTCGATGGATTATAGCATCAGGCGGACCAATATTTCAACAAGTTACGGTGTAATCGCACTGTCGGCGGATTTTAATTCAAAATATGCTTCCAGAACGCGCCGGACGATAGGTCCCGCTACCGTAGATCCCTCCAATCCATTATAAACAAATGCAACTACAGCAATCTCAGGGTCTTCGTATGGGGCGAATGCCACGGTCCAAGCATGCGATGGCCAGTTCCCGGGTTCGCACAAATTTTTTGCCTTGGCAAATTCGTCACAATATTCAGCCGTGCCTGTCTTCCCAGCAGCTGCGATACTCACATTCTTGAATTCAGAAGCCAGGGTACCTTCTGTAACTGCCAGCCGCATTCCAGTTCGGATCTCATCAAATACCCAGGGTTGTACCGTCTTCATTTCTCCGGTTGCCTGGCAGCCACGGATTGTATTATCTTCATATACCTGAATTACAGGGTCAACGGTAAGGTCCCACCGTAGATGAGGCATAAATGGTTGGATCACATTACCTTCACTATCCAATACCTCGTATAGTAGAGTGGGAGCCATTAATTTCCCATTATTAGCAACAGTTGCAGCTGATAATAGTACTTGCAGGGGTGTTGCCAGATCGTACCCCTGTCCCACACTGACAATGTAGGTGTCACCAGTAGACCAGCTTTCTCCTTGGTTGATGCGTTTCCACATCGGATCTGGGATTAATCCGGAGGCTACATCCGGAAGCTCTATTTCGGGGGTCTTATAACCACTCGGTAAACCGGCATATCCATCTGGAAGCGTGCCGTACCCTAAAGCCCGTGCATATGTACCAAGTCGACAAATCCCCAAACCCGGATTGACTTCGTCTTGATAACCTCCGCCCACTTTATAAAAATACACATTGCTTGAATTGGCAATGGCGTGGATGAAATCCAGCTGACCGAAACCCTCTGGTCGTGTTTTGTAAATCCAATCGATAAAATCTCTTGGTTGTCCCGGATCATTCGCATAATATCGTTCTGTGACGGTTATTTTTCCGGGGGTTTTGATGATTTCCTCTGGAGTAATCACACCTTCATTCAATCCACCTGTCGCTGTGACAAGTTTAAATACTGAACCCGCTGGTAATTCTGCACCGACTGCCAGGTTCAACAAGGGATTTCGTTTATCAGAGATGAGCTGCTCATAATAATACGCTGGGATCACACGCGCCATGCGGTTATTTTCATAAGTTGGATAATTAACCATGGCGAGAATCTCTCCGGTTCGAGGATTTATCGCAATCACCGCGCCACTCGTCATCCGTTCCTCACCAAAGGATCGATTCCAATCATTGATCTCATCTATTAAAATCGATTGAACTGCCTGTTGAAAACGTGTATCGATGGTTAACACAATACTGGAACCCGGTGTCGATGAGACGGGTGGCACCATATCATCCAAGATCTGCCCGGCGATATCCCATTCAACTACCCGGTGGCCATTTACCCCGGCTAATAAATTTTGAAAATAGAGCTCAACACCAGCGTAACCAACCTTATCACGGTTGGGAACGAACCCCAAGGATCGATAATAATCTTCCTCAATAGCCGGGATAGGACCAAGAAATCCTATTATGGATGCTGTTAAAGATCCAGTGGGATAATCTCGAACTGGCACCACATCAACCCCGACACCCGGCCAATTGATTTCATTTTCCTGGATGGCCAAAGCCACTTGTTCCTTAACATCACAGGCTATCTTTACAGGTTCATAAGGTGCAGTTGTTTCCCCGTATGTTACGATCTGCGTGATGCCATGATCTGATATACAAGGTACATAGAGGTTCTCAGAAGATAATTCCCCTCGATTAACCGGTATACCAGTGAGGTCAGATATAGCCCGAAAAATATTCTGAACCTCACCCTCGTCATCGGGTAAAAATGCTGGGGTGATCACCACATTGTAAGATGGAATATTTCTTGCCAAGACATAACCATTTCGATCGTATATCATTCCGCGAGTGGCGGGAAGATTTATCTCATGAGTCCGGTTCTCATTTGCTTTTGCCATCCAATCGGAATACTGCAAAACTTGCAAGTTATATAAACGACCTACATAGATAAAAAATATAGCGATCAATATTATCCCAAAGATAATGATGCGCCATGTTGTAACCATATTTTTCAATGCAGCAGAGCTTTTCATACTTCCAACTTTTCTGGGTATAACCAACTTGCTAAATCATGCACGATGGAGAACACAGGGATCGCCAGTATTAGATTTAATAATAGGCTTGGCAGGAGGATCAAATTGAGGATGTCAATCAATGGGATACTAATCCCCATGATTAGCCTGGCAAATAGAGATATTAGTTGAACTACAAGTGTGCTAATAAATATGGCAGCTAACATGGCTAAAAAAGGTGCTTTCCAAATACGGCGTTTCAACAATCGGGCGATTCCCACACAAATGACATATGCAGCAATGAAAGAACCGAATGGTAATGCTGAATATAAACTCGCAAATATTCCACCAATCAAACACCATTGCCACGCAGAGTCTACTCGATCTTGAAGAGCCCAAGCTACAATAAACAATAGGATTAAATCAGCCGTCCCTTTTAGCAACGGCATTGTGCTGATAATTGTACTCTGGATAATGGCCAAAATCCCAAAAAGGAATAAGCCAATTAAAACTATCATTCTGTATTAATCAGGGTGAGCTTGGGGTCGGGATTAAAGGGGAAATATCAATGGGTTGGAAGTTGGTGATGATCAACACGATCTCAAGTTGTGAGAAATCCACTGCTGGTTGAACACTCGCAGTTTGAAATAGTGAAGAGGCTTCATTTCTAATAGTGACCACCTGTCCTATAACTATGTTTGCAGGATAATTACCTCCTAAACCAGAGGTCATCACCAAGTCTCCAGGTTGGACGGTCGCATTCTGACTGATCATATTTAATTCGATTTCACCCGTAATTTGACCAATGAGGACCGCTTCGACATCTGTTTGTTCCAGGATTACATTGATGCTTGAACCTGGGTCATTAATAAGCTGAACCCTGGCTGCTCCAGCGGTGACTGCAGCAATACTCCCAACTAATCCTTGCTGAGTGATGACCGGCATGCCTTTTCGTAATCCATCATCAGAGCCTCGGTCAATGATCACATAGTGCATAAATGGACTAACATCCCGTGCGATCACAGAGGCAGCTATATATTGGTTTTCAACATGCCTCCGTTCATAATCAACCAGGGTTGAAAGTAATTGGGCTTCTGTAACTTGTTGTTGTAACTCAACAATTTGAACCTGCAAGCGTGAATTCTCCGCCTCTAGTGCTGAATTTTGTTGGCGTAGGGTGGTGACGTCTTCAGGTTGAGTGATCAAGCTTTGAACTGCTTGATAACGCTTCGCAAGCCAGGTTTGAGCTGAAACGATTGGATTTAATAATATTCGAGATAAAGGCGTGAGGTAACCTCCTAGAGCTAATCCTATTAATCCCAGGGCTAATAACAGAAACACAAATAATTGCATCGACTTTGGAGAATTTGATTTCATAAGATCGGGGTCATATATCTAATGGAGCACAAGGACTATCATACGAATAACAGCCTTGCTCCATTATGAACCATACTAGCCGTGCCGTCCGTCGCTAGAGCGCTCCAGACTGGTCAATAAATGATTTAGATGATCATAATCCTCGAGGATTGATCCAGCACCCCTGGCGACACAACTCATCGGATCTTCTGCAAGCCAGACACGGATTTTTAATTCATCGGTTAATCTACGATCCATTCCCTGCAACATACCACCACCACCAGAGAGGCACACTCCAACCTCCATTAAATCCGCAATAATCTCAGGAGGTGTCTCGTCCAATGCATCCTTAACTGTATCAACGATGGTGTTCACCGAAACTGATATTGCTTCGCGAATTTCCACCGATGAAACTTCCACACTTTCTGGTAGACCGGTGACTAAATTTCTCCCGCGTAAGAGTACGGTTTTTTCCTCTGGCAGATGAGAAGCTGAGCCAATCCCGATCTTTGCTTGTTCAGCGATACGCTCTCCGATCAGCAAATTATATTTGTTCCGCATATATTGAACGATATCTTGATCCATCTCATCACCTGCCACGCGCAGAGATCGTGAGATGACTATGCCGCCCATGGATATGACCGCAACTTCAGATGTTCCACCTCCAATATCGACGATCATACTCCCACGAATTTCATTGACTGGTAAACCCGCTCCTAAAGCGGCAGCCATTGGCTCTTCAATTAAACCTGCTTCTCGGGCTCCGGCAGACATGGCTGCATCATAAACTGCTCGTTTCTCCACCTCTGTCGCACCTGAAGGGATTCCCACTACCACTCGTGGTCTTGGGACCGGGACAATGCTTTGTCGGTGGGCTTTCTCGATAAAATATTCAAGCATCGCCTGCGTGATTTCAAATTCAGAAATAACTCCATCGCGTAGGGGACGAATAGCGATCACATTCGGTGGAGTCCGCCCCATCATCTCCTTGGCTTCAGCTCCAATGGCTAACGGGATTCTGGTCCTTTTATCGATCGCAACCCAGGACGGTTCATTAATAACGATACCTTTCCCGCGCACATTGACCAGAGTATTTGCGGTACCCAGGTCAATACCAATATCCAATGAGAAGAAACCTAATAGCCAATTGAGGGGATTGAATGCCAATCTTAGCTCCTGGTGTCTTTTTGGCGAGGGGCGTATGGCATAATTATTTCGACCATTAAAAAGATTATACCATCACGCATCGAGATAATATGTATGGTAGGGGTTCACGCATGGATTACCCCAAGCAATATGCATCGCGCGCGCGGTGAGATCGATGACCATCGAATTCACAGTCTTTTCTCGATCAAGGGGGTCCATGCCATCTTCGGCATGATCACATATGGAATTAGGAAAATTGATATGGTCTCGCTGAATGTGCTGTACCGATTTGATGGTGTGCTGATCCGATTCTCTTAATAAACGATCTGCCCGAAAATATCGAACGCGGGTGGAGATTAGCTCGTCAGGCTCATATTCGATCATCTGCATACTGGGATCCAGATAATGGTTTGTATGCACCATATACCCGTCTTGAGCAGACAGGATGGCAAACTTCCGGGAAGATACTTCCACACTATATATTTCTCCACTTTCATGGGCAAGTAGATGAGTGTATCCGGCTGCCCTGCGTGGTATGAGAATCTGCCGGATGGCTTCAGTGGGCGTCTTCGCAGATAGGACCGCGCGTGACACAACCACGCGTGGAATCCCAATACGACTGTCGTTCGGATAGACGGAATCACAACATTGAGCAATTCCATAAGCATTGAACCCAATATTCGGCAATAATGCACCATAAGTCATGGCAAGAAATGGCGGGTCATCATTCGGCTCTGCATGAACTAAGAAAACATCAGGCTCATCTTCAGGGATCCAATCTTCATTATGGGCAATCAAAACATGACCGTCAGCGGTATTGCTTTCGCTTAATGCCATGCTGGTACACTTACTCAGGTGCAACGCATCCGTCGTCACAGCTTCAAGTGCATTCACAACCCCAACGTCATCAAAATCTACATTAGCTCCCTCGGATAAACCAAATAATTCGTCCACGTATTCTGGATATCGCTCCTGAGCAAATGGGATATACTTGCGTCCTTGCATTCTGGCTCCATCCCAATCCAGCTCAAGCGTATCATAGGTCGTATTGATTAGTTCGCGTGTATTTTGTAAGTGGTGCTGGATCTGTTCCCGGAAAGCTTCTCCAATCTGCCGACCGATTTCCCTATGAGAACCTTTCACTTTTATGATTGGTATTGGATCAGTGTGTATAAAATTACTGGGGATGTTAATTTCTATATTCATAGATCACTTCTATTTCTAACTTAATCGTGGGTTGTGAACTACATAATCTTATATGCCAATTCATCGGTACTCATATTTAATTGATAAGCGTGTTATCCAGAGATAAATGAAGATGATTACTCTCAGGGAAATATTGGGTTTTCCCATATCTGAGAATGTGAAAAGTATAGCATATAATCTCTTATTTCTCTTCCCTCATCAAATTTGAATATACGCAAAATGGTGATATTCGTAGTGTTGTTGGTATGAATCGAGTAAATACCCATTCGAGGAGCGATCGTTCGTAAAGCAAAACTATCCATATGCATCGGGATAATTCCCTCGACCGACTCGATTATCGGATGTTCGGTTTCCCCAATCAGAATTTTATTGACTAAATTCTATTCTATTATCATGGTGTAGAAAAATATTGCAACGCGATGCGTAATCGCGTTTCAACTTCTTGTGGGGTATCCCGTGGGATATATTGTAATGCTGCTTGTGCCTCGACCAGGCTATATCCTAAGGCAGTTAGTGCAGCCAAAACCTCGGTATCCACATCACTGATCTTCGAAAGCGGTGCGAATCCCTCAGAGGATGGGAGCCGGTCCTGTAAATGGAGCACTATTTTTTGAGCAGTCTTATTACCAATTCCTGGAACTCTACTGAATACTTCCGCTTGTTCATTGAATACTGCCCGGCGAATCGTATCTGGGGTAAGTGTCGAAAGAATGCTCATCGCCAGACGAGGGCCAATTCCGTTGACACTTAACAATAGGTCGAACACCTCACGTCCCTCTTTGGTTTCAAAACCACACAAGAGCCAAGCATCCTCACGCACTATCATTCTTGTATATAAATATATGGTTTCTCCAGGTTGCAGGCGGTCCCGTAAATAATTCGGTACCATGACATGAAATCCTACGCCATTAACATCCACGATAATGCCATCCGGCTCTTGTGAAATGACGTTCCCATGAAGAATGGAAATCATTGATATCCTCCTGATTACCCGTTCCAATCCCTCATAAAGAAGACCAACGGGTAGTTATTGCCATAGATAGAATTCTACCAGCACTTTTTTCGTTGATCACAAGTTCGCCTGATGATAATGTTCCCCTGAAACTACTCATCATCTCCTGGATTGAAAAGTGCAGCGAGAGTGCTGAAACCCTGATCGCATAGGCTGTAATGACCAGAAACAATGGCCTTGAGGCTAACACGGGTCTGATTTCTTGAAGCAAATATGGCAGCATCTTGAAAAATTCCCACACCTCTCCCTTGGGGCCTCGACCAAATTTCGGAGGATCCAGGATAATACCTTCATAATGCACACCACGACGGCTCTCACGCATGACAAACTTAACAGCATCATCGATGATCCAGCGAATGGGTTTTTCACCCAAACCAGAGCGAAGCTGGTTTTCTTTGGCATATAAGACAGTTTTTTTGGACGCATCCAAATGGGTCACATTTGCACCGGCTTTAACCGCAGCCAGCGAAGCTATTCCAGTGTATCCAAATAAATTAATCACATTTACAGGTTTGGGATGCGCCGATATTTGCTCCCTGATCCAGTCCCAATGTGTCGCTTGTTCTGGGAACACACCCAAATGCCTGGAATTGCTTGTTCGAGCCATGAAAGATAAATCCTTGTAATGCATTTCCCATTGTGGTTCAATTTGCTGCTTATATTGCCACTTTCCACCGCTCTCATCGCTTGTGGGTTGAAATACTGCATCCGCATCCTCCCATTCTTTCATGGACAATGCGGGTTTCCATACTGCCTGGTGCTCTGGCCGTATGAACTGGTAAGGACCAAAACGTTCCAATTTGAGGCAATTTCCGCTATCCAATAATTCATAGTCTTTCCAATGTGGTGTGGATAGTAATTCAATCATGGGCATCTTGCTCACAAGGATAGCTCCATTTTTATCACTCATTTTCGGCATACAAATTGCGCATTTTTACGCTATGAATATGGCATATCGCGACTGCCAGCGCATCTGCAGCATCGTCGGGGTGTGGGACGGTTTCCAATCCTAGGATCGTCCTCACCATTTGCTGCACCTGATTCTTATCCGCCCCTCCGTATCCTACCACTGCCTGCTTGACCTCCAGCGGTGTATATTCACCGATTTGTATATTTGACTCTGCCATCGCAAGCAAAGCAACCCCTCTTGCCTGTCCAACATGCAATGCGGTTCTTACGTTCCGTTCAAAAAACAACTTCTCCACCGCTCCCATTTCAGGATGGTGGAGGTGTATGAGTTCTTTTATTCGTTTATAGAGATGAACTAATCGTTCAGCTTGAGGTAACTCTGAACTGGTTCGAATAACTCCAAAGTCTAATACTTTGAGACATCCATCCTGCTCTTCATTAATGATCCCATAACCAGTAATCGCAGTCCCGGGGTCTATCCCTAAGGTGATCATCCTTACCTTATAGGTTAAGCTTCCTCCAGCTTGGCAATGGCTTCATCTGTAATGGTTAGATTCGAAAATACTTCCTGCACATCATCCAGGTCCTCGAGAATCTCGATCGTACGCATCACCTGGATAGTGGCATCGGGGTTTAGTTCAATCTCGTTCTTGGGGAATAACCGTAAACCAGCATCTTCTGGTTGTATATTTGCAGCGGATAAGCTATCCGATATGGCTTTGAATGATTCTACAGGACCAATGATCTCAATCGTGTTTTTATCAAAGGTAACATCATCAGCCCCAGCTTCTACTGCCAGCTCGAAGACTTTATTTTGATCAACACCTTCCGCTGGGAACGAGAAGTAAGCACATCGATTGAACTGCCATCCTACCGAGCCAGCTTCAGCCATCGTGCCTCCGTTGCGGGTTAGGGTATGGCGAATCTCAGCCACGGCGCGATTGCGGTTATCTGTAACCACCTCAATCATTAATGCAATCCCATGGTTGGCATATCCTTCGTAATATACTTGTTCAAGCTCGCCGCCTTCTCTGCTCTCCCCTGTTCCTCGTTTGATGGCGCGTTCGATATTATCTTTGGGCATATTTTGTGCCCGTGCCCTCGCAATTGCGAGTTCCAGGCCGACATTTGTGCTGGGATCACCACCCCCTGCCCGAGCTGCCATTGCTATTTCGCGTGCTAGGCGCGTGAATACCTGACCACGTTTGGCATCGGCTGCACCTTTCTTGCGCCGAATCGTAGCCCAATGTGAATGTCCAGACATAAATTTACTCCTGCTAGTTTACCGATGGATATAACTACACCCTGTTTGAGCGTGCAAATTATACCATGCCTACTCAGCACCACGGATGTACGCTTCGGTCATCTCACGCGCAACATCATCTTTAAATTGCTTGGGTGGCGTCTTCATGAAATAAGCAGATGGGCCGATCAGTGGGCCTGCGATGGATCGATCTAAGGCGAGCTTCGCACAGCGGACCGCATCAATCACCACACCAGCAGAATTGGGAGAATCCCAAACCTCAAGCTTCGCCTCAAGGTTAAGCGGGACATTTCCAAACGTAGTCCCTTCCATTCTTATGTAGCACCATTTACGGTCGGTCAGCCATGGGACGTAATCACTCGGTCCAACGTGAATATCGGTATCAGGAAGTGTATAGGGAAGCATACTGGTCACTGCACCAGTTTTTGATATCTTCTTAGATTCAAGACGCTCACGTTCAAGCATATTTAGGAAATCTGTATTACCACCAAAATTCAATTGATAAGTCCGATCCAGCTTAACCCCACGATCCACAAATAAACTCGTCAATACGCGATGCAAAATGGTCGCACCCACCTGGCTTTTGATGTCATCCCCGATAATCGGTAGATTCCGCTCCCGGAATCGCTTCGACCAGTATTCAGAGCTGGAGATAAACACGGGGATGGCATTTACCAGCGCACACCCGGCATCCAATAACTGTTCAACGTACCACTTCGTTGCCATTTCTGATCCGACAGGTAAGTAGTTAATTACCACATCCGTTTTGGTTTCTTTTAGGATGTTGATAATATCTGCAGTCGGTCCGGGTGCTTTCTTCAGGATCTGGGAGAGGTATTTTCCCAGACCATCATGGGTCATCCCCCTGGAAACCGGTATATTCAATTTCGGTACCTCCACAAATTTGTAAGTATTGTTCGGGTAAGCGTAAATCGCTTCAGATAAATCCTTCCCCACTTTGGTATCCACCACGTCGAATGCTGCAGTAAATTCGATATCCCGGATATGATATCCACCCAGGTTCA
>CAZXPK010000034.1:0-4108 GCA_964642565.1 uncultured Anaerolineaceae bacterium | reverse complement strand
TTCGGGGCGTGGCTCAGCCCGGCTAGAGCGCACGGTTCGGGTCCGTGAGGTCCCGAGTTCAAATCTCGGCGCCCCGACCAGTCGGGTCAGGCTCAAAATCTCCTTTGGATTAGCTGAAGGAGATTTCGATTTTAATCATTCTGAAATGCACTCGAAAATATCTCAATTGTGTGTTCATAATTAATAGAATACAATAGCACAGGGTATCATTCTGGTTAGATACGGAGATAAACATGCCTTCACCTGATCCAAAAATTGATGCACCCATGCGAGCTTACGCAAAAAGGTGGATGAAATCCCTTGATCGACCCCGCGCATCAACCACGCTGGGTTATTTTTTCGTAGGTCTCTTTATTTTATTTTGGTCGTCCTCCTTAACCACCATGCTTGGATTTGATCTAAAAAAAGGATTTGGTTCGCTAGTATTTATCGGTGTGGGTTTATCGTTAACATTCGCTGCGATGCTAGTCATTCGTATAATGACAAAGATCGGTTTGGATCGACCCACGCGTTCTGCGATTATGTTGAGTGCTGTGATTGGACCTTATGTTAATATGGCAACATATCACGCCTGGGAATCTCCAGTCATCAGCCACATTACGGGGTTCATTGCCTCCATCTTTGCCTTTTTACTCAGCCTCCTGCTGGATAAAATGCTGGTAAAAAGCTCAGGACTAGTCAAGTAATATCACTTGGTATCATCATGCCTATACTTCCGCTCAGCTCAAATCAACGAAAGGTAATTCGGCTCCCGAATACCGCAAAAATATTCCTTGAAGGATCCGCGGGCACCGGGAAAACAACCGTTGGAATTGAGCGCATGCTTCATCTAATGGATGCTGGGATACCAGGCAGCTCGATCCTGGTAATTGTCCCTCAACGCACATTGGGGATGCCTTTTGTCGAAGCATTGAATACTCCCGGCGTCGTAGCCGGGGGGATGGTTAACATTGTTACCATTAGCGGATTAGCCCAACGCATGGTGGATTTATTTTGGCCATCTATCGCTGAAAAAGCAGGCTTTTCAAGACCTGAACTCTCCCCCACCTTCCTGAACCTTGAGACTGCACAGTATTACATGGCACATATCGTTCGACCTCTGCTAAGTGAGGGGTTATTTGGATCCGTCATCATTGATCGTAACCGTATTTACAGCCAAATTATAGATAACCTCAATAAAGCAGCTGTTGTAGGGTTCCCCTACCAGGAAATTGGTGAAAGGTTAAAGTCTGCCTGGTCAGGTGAGCCAGGTCAATCCCGAGTATATGAGGATGCTCAAACCTGCGCCTCCCTCTTTCGCGAATATTGCCTGAAGCATAATTTGTTGGATTTTTCATTACAGATAGAGGTATTCTGGAATCATTTGTGGAATTCCCAGGTGTGTAAGGAATACCTCACCAATTCCTACCAACATTTGATTATTGATAATGTGGAAGAAGACGTTCCTATCACGCACGATTTGTTGGCTCAGTGGTTACCCCTTGCAGGATCATGTCTGGTGATTTATGACAGTGAAGCAGGTTACAGGCGTTTCCTCGGTGCCGATCCTATTGGCGCTCATCGGTTGATCAAGCACTGCTCTGAGACTTTTATATTCAAAGATTCTTATGTGACTTCTCCTGAAATTCATTCCCTGGCTATTCACCTAAAAAATTCCCTCCTGCATACCCCGGCACCGGTTCCAAATATAGATCCCCGTTTGGCCTTGACCCATGAGACCCACACTTATTACCCGCAGATGTTGGACTGGATAACCGGCGAGATTGCAACACTGATTAATGATGAAGGTGTTTCTCCAAAGGATATTGTAGTATTGGCACCCTTCTTATCCGATTCTCTCCGCTTTTCCATAGTCAACCGGCTTGAAAATAAGCAGATTCCCGTAAAAACTCACCGCCCATCGCGCAGTTTACGCGAGGAACCTGCAACATTATGTTTATTAACCCTTGCTTCGATTGCTCATCCTGAATGGGGATCCGTGCCTATGAAATTTGATGTTGCCCATAGCTTGATGCAAGCAATTGATGGTATGGATCTGATTCGTGCAAAAATCCTGGCAGATATCGTTTATCGGGTGCATGATGGGATTCCCACCCTCTCTCCTTTCGATCAAATTATTCCCTCTGCGCAGGAACGTATCTCCTTCGTGCTCGGAGAAAAGTATGAAAAATTAAGACTATGGCTGGAAGAATATCATCAATCGGGTTCGGGTGAGCTGGATCACTTTATCAGCCGGCTTTTTGGTGAGGTGATTTCACAACCAGGTTATGGTTTTCACTATAACTTTGATAATGGACAGGTGACAGCTAATTTGGTGGAATCGATCCGGAGATTTCGCCGGGTGGTTGGTGATAGCTTGACCGAAGCTGGTATTGATTTGGGTAAAGAGTACATACAAATGGTACAGGATGGTGTTATCGCTGCCCAATATATTCCCAGCTGGCAATCACAAGCGGAAGATGCAGTGTTTATCGCTCCCGCATATACGTTCTTAATTAGTAACTATCCTGTGGATGTTCAGTTTTGGTTGGATGTCGGCAACCGCAGCTGGGCAGAGCGCCTTTACCAACCCCTGACTCATCCATATGTCCTTAGTCGAAATTGGTCAGCAAACAAGACTTGGACGGATGTACAGGAAGTAGAAACCGGTGAGCAAGTATTATATGCCTTGGTCTTTGGGTTGTTGAATCGTTGCAGGCGCAAGATTTACTTGGGTTTGAGTGAATATAACGAGCAGGGGTATGAACAGCGCGGACCCCTCCTACAGGCATTCCACCGCATCCTGCAGTCATTAGCGACGGACTAAGTATAAAATGTCAATGATTAAACTCCGTCCCAAGCAACAGGAAATATTAAAATATACCCATGGAAAAATGGGAATTTCCGCTGTTCCTGGGAGTGGAAAAACCTGGACGTTATCTTTCCTTGCAGCTGATTTGTTAAAGCGTGGAATTTTGTTGGATGATCAAGAGATCTTGATCGTAACTTTGGTCAACTCCGCAGTGGATAATTTCTACAATCGCATCAGCTCTTTTATAGAAGCCAGGGGGTTGATCCCAAATATCGGTTATCGGGTGCGTACACTGCACGGATTAGCCCATGATATTGTCAGAGAGCGTCCGGAGCTGCTTGGTTTGGATACGAATTTTCAGCTTATTGACGAAAGGGAATCTGATTCAATCCGTGACGGAATTGCTCAAGCCTGGCTGCAGAGTCATCCAAATGAGCTGGATTCATTCCTTGATTCTTTCATGGAAGATACAAAAAGGGATTGGACGAAGCGGGATAAGCTCCCCGAATTGGTAAAAGAAGTCGCCCTGAGTTATATCCGTTTCGCTAAAGATCACCGCTATTCACCTGAACGTTTAAAAGAACACATCAATCAACTACCAATTCCATTACCATTGGCCGAAATGGGAATGGAGATGTATGAAAACTATCAAAATGCGCTCATTTATCGTGGAGCAGTCGATTTTGATGACCTCATCCGGTTGGCATTATACGCTTTAGAATGGGATGCAGCTCTATTGGAGCGTTTACGACATCGCTGGCCTTATATACTGGAAGATGAAGCCCAGGATAGCAGTCTGCTTCAAGAGGCAATCCTCAAGCTCCTCACGGGTGAGAATGGTAATTGGGTGCGGGTTGGTGATCCTAACCAGGCGATTTATGAGACTTTCACTACCGCCAACCCTGAGTACTTACGCAGCTTTTTATCCCAGCCGGATGTCAGTAAAAAAGAACTGCCAAACTCGGGGCGCTCGACGTTTGGCTTGATCGACCTGGCTAATCACCTTGTACACTGGACCAATCAGGAACATCCGAACGAATCTGTACGGGATGCCTTACAGTCTTCACCATTGATTGAGCCAACCTCTTTGGATGATCCTCAACCCAACCCTACCGATGATCAAACCTATATTCACATATCCTTACAAAAATTCACCCCTGCTGCCGAGATTCAAGCTGTGGCAGATAGCCTTGCACGCTGGTTGCCGGATCACTCCGAGTCCACTGTAGCGGTGTTAGCTCCCCGCAATCTGCGTGCCTTTGATTTGGTGGATGAGCTCCGAAAAAGGAACATCCCCTATCACGATGATCTATTACG
>CAZXPK010000033.1:24715-29581 GCA_964642565.1 uncultured Anaerolineaceae bacterium | reverse complement strand
CCGATACCGAAGGTGATGGCGGCTGCAGCCAGACCAAACAGTACCTGGCGTACACCTGAATATATTACGCTGCGCCCGGTGAATAGGGTGATGCCTGACCCAACAATGAACAATCCGACTGCGCTCAAGACCATACTGACGATGACTGCGGTGATGCCGTTCAGGAGGGCATAGGGGAGCACCGGGATGATTGCACCTATCGAGAAGAGGAAGAAGGAAGTCAGGGCAGCTTCCCAGGCTGAACCACCTAACTCAGAGGGGTCCACATTGAGCTCCTCGCGAGCCAGTGCTTCAAGGGCTGAAGAAGGGTCGCTGATGATGTGCTGGGCCATGCGCTGGGCTTCATCCTTGGGTAAGCCACGCGCCTCATAGATCAACGCCAGCTCTTCCGCTTCCTCCTCCGGTGCGGCAGCCAGCTCGGCTTTTTCGATCCCAATCTGGTGCTTGTAAAGCTCCCTGGAGCTCTGCACCGAGAGCCATTCACCCAAAGCCATGGAAATGGCACCCGCCATTAAGCCGGCTAATCCAGTGATTAGGATAGCCGAATTATTAAGCTCAGCCCCAGCCACGCCCATCACTAGGCTCAAGTTCGACACCAAACCATCGTTTGCGCCCAGCACCGCTGCCCGCAAGGCGTTGCCACCCCCGGCGCGATGCCTGCCTTCAAGCTGAGCCAAAGCCCCGCCTTCCATCCCACCTTTCATGGTGGCAGCCACGCGGCTCAGTAAGCGGTTATGGGAAGATTCGTCAGCCGCCATCCCGGCACTACCTGGGATGTGAGCATATTTACGGGAATCTTTGCGTTCATTACCTATGACGGTGGGTAAAACCGCTGCAACACCCAGGCGTTTGGCTGCCCAAGCCAGAACGCGGCTACGCCAATTGGGTACAAACGGGGGAATCGCCACCCCGCCAGCTTTCAGGCGCTCGACCCATTCAGCAGCGTGCTTGCGTTCCACAGCCGCCATGCGCCGGTAGACCTCCGCCAAACGACTATCTTTCTCGGCGAGTGCCAGTGCATCATACAGATAGGCTCCGTTTTGCTCATCATTCAGACTTGCCAATGCAGTGGTCTGCATTTTTTCGTCCATAAGTCCCTCCAGCATGGATAAGTTCTCGAGTCAGACAATCTTACCACTGATAAAAGTTAAATTTTTGTGCGTCTGGTGAGGTATTTGCAGTCTGCCTGATATGGACCAGCGGGGCAGTATAGTGGATATTTGAAATAGTATATAATTGCGAACATGTGGTTTGAAATCCAGGTGGTACCTGCTCAAATCGAGAAGACGAAGCACAAATGACTGCCCCACCCTCAACAAACCGGAGCAGTTTTTTTACCAGCGTGCTGAAGCTTGTGAGTGGTACCACCCTGGCGCAAGCTATAACCATCCTCACCGCTCCAATCATTTCCCGGCTGTTTGCCCCCGAAACCTTTGGACTGCTCAATGTTTTTACCTCCCTGGTCACGATCATCATCGTTGTGATATGTTTGCGCTACGAATTTGCGATCGTTCTACCCGAGGATGATGAAGATGCTGCAAATCTGGTTGGCCTGTGTGTGCTGATCGCCCTGGGCATCAGTGCTCTGGCTGCTCTGGTATTGCTCATCCTTGGTCGACCGCTGGTCAATCTCTTAAAAGTTCCGAATCTATACCCGTTTCTATGGCTGATACCCATCGGTTTGCTGATCCAGGGCTTCTTCCAAGCCTTTAATTACTGGAACACCCGCACAAAGCACTTCGGCCGTCTCTCCATTGCCAGAGTATCAGCCTCCCTCACCACCAGTGCCCTCCCCATGTTGTTGGCATCCATTGGACACGCAACCGCAGCCAGCCTGGTTTATTCATATGTGGCAGGCACATTCATCTATGTCTGCGTTCTCGGAGCTCAAGTACTAAAAGATAGTGGAGCGGTGTTTTATAGATTTATCCAGAGATCGCGCATGCTGGTCAATCTCAAGCGTTATCGCAAATTCCCCCTGGTTGACTCTTGGGGAAGTTTCATCAACAACCTTTCCTGGCAGCTACCATCGCTCATGCTGCTATATTTTTTCTCTGAAACCGTGGTGGGTTATTATTCATTATCCAACCGTTTGATCTTGCTGCCTCTGACATTAATTGGGAATTCCATCGCTCAGGTTTTTTATCAGCACTCGGCAGAGCTGCGAGCCAGCCCCGCTAATCTGTCCAAATCGGTCGAATTGGTATTTCACCGCCTGACCGCCATCGGTTTATTTCCAGCCCTGGTTTTGGGTATTGCTGGTCCACAACTCTTTGGGATCGTCTTTGGAGCCAATTGGGTGGAGGCGGGACAATATGCTCAAATCTTGAGTCCGTGGATGTTCGTCCTGTTTATCTCAACTCCGCTTGGTAACCTGTTTGCCACGCTGGAGCGTCAGGAATTGTCATTGATCGTCAACTCCATCATCTTGACCACACGATTTGCAGCCCTGGCGATCGGTGGCCTGACGCATAACATCTACCTGACCCTGATCATTTGGAGTATTACCGGTGTGCTTGTCTATGGGGGTTTAGCGCTCTGGCTGCTCAAACTGACCGGTGTACCTTGGGTTTCAGCTTTCCGCAGCATCCTCCAATTTGGCTTATACGCCTGCCTGCCCATCCTGCCGTTGCTTGCCGTGACGAAAACGCTGACCCTCAATGCACTTTGGTTGATCATACTCACCGCTGTGGCAGCTGCGGCCTATTACATCATTGTGCTTGTCAAAGATCATAACCTGCGTGATTATTTGCTGGCATTACTGCCCAAGAAGATAACCCGAGCGGGGTGATCTAATGCTGTATGAATTCCGTTCAGGAAAAGGAATTGCTGACAATTCAGGCGTTCCTCAATACAGAAACTCCTATATTCCTGAGGATCTTGACCTCACATCACAGAAAAAACTGCGCTTGTGCTACATATCCAATCCCAATACGGTACACATACGGCGTTGGGTTAGCTGGTTCGCGAGGCGTGGACATACCGTGTGTCTCCTGGCAGATGTGCCTCTCAAGGAGCCATGGTCAGATTTGCAGGTCATCGACCTTTCAAAAATCTTTTATGCACCCATCATCCGTTTCCCGGTATGGACGGTTTGGCTGAGGCGATTTATTCGCCAATGGCAGCCGGATATTTTGCACGCTCACCGGGTCAACTCAGCAGGCTGGCTGGCAGCAGCCAGTGGTTTTCACCCTTACGTAGTCACACCCTGGGGAAGTGATGTATACCAGCAACCTCAACGCTCAAGGATCGCGCGCCTTTTAGCCTGGTATACATTGAGGCGTGCGGATTTGATCACGGCCATCTCGCAGGCGATTGGCGAACAAGTAATCCAGCTAGGCGCTCGAGCCGATTCGCTGAGTCATGTCCAGTTTGGAGTCGAACTGGATATTTTTTTCCCGAATGTGCCCGCCAGCCAGGAGAGCATCGACCTGCGCAGGCATTGGTCCTTGCCTGCGAATGCACGGTTGGTGCTCAGTGCCCGCGCGGTCCACCCAATCTATAACCTGGATGTCATCCTACAGACCATCCCATTGGTTCGCCAGAGCTTTCCAGAAGCTATCTTTATCTTTCTGGATTACAATACCAGCCCGGAGTACAAAATGCAGTTGGATGCAATGATCATGGAGCTAGGACTGGAAGCATTTATCCGCTGGCTGCCACGGACCAGCAGCCGGATCGAAATGGCTGAACTTTACCGTTTGAGTGAAGTGGTGGTTTCTGTGCCTACGACAGACGGTACTCCGGTCTCTGTCATGGAAGCCATGGCCTGCGGAAAGCCGGTGGTCAGCACAGATCTGCCTTCTCTACGCGAGTTCATCGTCAGTGGTGAGAATGGCTGGCTGGTGCCCGTCCATCAGGTCTCTCCACTGGCAGAGGCGATTAACCAGCTGCTGGCACAACCCGATCAGGCAGCTGAATTCGGACGAAAAGCACACCAGGTGGTGGCAGAAAAAGCCAACCTTGAGGTGGAAATGCAGCGCATGGAAGCCATGTACTACCAGCTTGCTGGATGGCGAAGAAAGTGACTCTCATGCAAAATATTGTCATGCTGCTCTCCAATGCCTTCCGACCCGACCCACGGGTGATCAAGGAAGCCAACAGCCTGGCTGGGGCTGGATACGCTGTGACCATCATCTGTTGGGATCGCCTCGGGGAATTGCCCATAGAAGACAGATTACCGAGCGGTGTGCGCATCATCCGAATCCACAGTGTACGCACCGATTATGGTGCCGGACCAAGACAGATTTTATACACTCCACGTTTTTGGTCAGCTGCCATGCATACGGCATTGCCCCTAAGGCCAGACCTGGTGCACTGTCACGACCTGGATACGCTGTATGCAGGTGTGCGGATCAAAAAGCATCTAGGGTGCAAATTAGTTTTCGATGCCCACGAAGATTACCCGACACTAATGTCGCTGTACCTGCCAGGATTTTTCGTGCCTGTGCTAAACACTTTGGAGCGCTGGCTGCTACGCCAGGTGGATGCAAGCATTGCCGCCAGCTCGGTGTTCGTGGATAAACTTACCGTGATGGGTTTTTCACCGGCAGTGCACATTCCCAATGTGCAAGACTTGGTTCCATTTGAAAGCGTCACCCAAGACCAGCTGGTGCGTGCCCGCCAGGAACTCGGTTTGGAAGCAGAGGCTTTTGTGATCAGCTATATCGGCGGTTTCACCCGTAACCGGCTTCTTTTACCTCTGATCGAAGCCATGCGCGCTTCACCCGCCATGACCTTGTTGCTATGGGGTGATGGGCACCAGCGCCGAGCGATCGAAGAAGCCATACAAGGACTGGCGAATGTGCGCTACCTCGGGTGGCTGCCGGCTGATCAAGTTCCGCTTTACACCTGCCTGAGCGACGT
>CAZXPK010000033.1:0-24615 GCA_964642565.1 uncultured Anaerolineaceae bacterium | reverse complement strand
AAGCAGGTCACACGGCTGCTGTTAGCGAGTTCAATTGGCGGGTGGTGGAACGACGCTTTTTGGAACTCTATTTTTCACTGCTTGACCAGCCTTAGCCAGGGCTGTCACCGCGGTGCCGAGGACAAGTTCTGCACATGACCACAAGGTGGAAAATCAAAAAGTCCTTATTGGGGGAAGTTCAGTTTTAATCCAACAGGCCAGCCAGGCCAGAAAATACCTGGTTACCTGATGATCACAAGATATTATCACCAGACGCCGCGATTGTCGGACCTCATCGTTTAAACCAACCTGTCTATACAGCTAACAATATCTTCATCCACATTTCATCTCTATAGGCAAATCGAAATATCATCATATCCTCATAAAATCTGAGCATTGCATACTCAGATTTTCTGAGTATGCAATGCTAATTTTCTGGAATAATTATGGAGGTATACTTCTAGACCAATATCAGGAAATCGGTTCTCACTATGACCAATAACATATCTCACCCTAACAAACCCAGACGACGGCTGGAGAATTCTTTGCCTGCCACTATTACCAAAGCGGCCAGCAAGCAGACGTATTACACGATCCGTTTCCTGATGGATCGCGACCGCGTGCAGGATGCCTACCGCGCTTATGCGTACTTTCGCTGGGTGGATGATCAGCTTGATACCAATGCAAGCTCCTTGGATGAAAAGCGTGCTTTTATCAATCACCAGCAGTCACTCCTGGAAGCTTGTTATCAGGGGGAATCCCTCGCGGTTTTAAACCCTAAGGAGCAGATGCTGGTGGATTTAGTCGGGAATGACAAGGAAAAAGACAGTGGGCTGCAATTTTATCTTCGAAATATGATGGCTGTAATGTCATTTGATGTGGAACGCCGTGGTCGGGTAATCTCACACGCAGAGCTATCCCGGTACTCATTATTGCTTTCAAAAGCTGTCACAGAGTACATGTTTTATTTTATCGGGCATCAGGATGCCCCTCCCTGCTGTTCAACCCGTTATCACGCAGTGTGTGGTGCGCATGTGGTGCATATGCTCAGAGATATGGTGGATGATATCGCCTTGGGTTATTTCAATATTCCTGGTGAGGCTCTTGAAGCAGAGCATATTTCATTGGATAATTTGCGCAGCCGATCGTTCCAAAAGTGGGTCTTCGAAAGAACGCAACTGGCACACCGGTATTTTAATGCTGGCAGAATGTATATGACCCAGGTGAAAAACAGGCGTTGCCGCCTGGCAGGCTTTGCCTATCTTGCCCGCTTTGAATGGATGCTAAGAGCGATCGAACGCGACCAATACATCCTTCGACCTGAGTACCCCGACCGGAAGAGCACTAAGGCGGGATTATGGATGGCATGGAGAGTCGTCACGTCATTACTAAATCTATCCCGTGTAAATGAAGAATCACGCAGGCAGGTGGTACTGTCTGACCAGGGCGAGGAATTATGAAATCGAAATCGGTGCTGATCATTGGTGCTGGAATCGGCGGGATATGTGCGGCCATTCATCTGGCTAAGCACGGCATTCACACGACGGTGGTGGAAAAGAATGTCCTGGCGGGTGGACGCTGCGACCAAATCAACCGGGATGATCATCATTTCGACGCCGGTCCAACCCTGATGGTCATGCCCCACATATACGAGGCTGAATTTGACGCTTTAGGCTGCCCAATCAACAATTTGCTGGATCTGCAACGTGTGGACCCGACGTATCACCTGGTTTTTGATGATGGCAGCCAATTGGCACTAACTTCAGATATGCAATCTCTCAAGGATCAGCTGGAATCGATTCAGCCTGGTGCTTTTCAGGGCTTTTTACGCTATCACGAAGAAGGTGAGCGCCACTACCGGATTGGGATGGAAAGATTGGTGAACCGCGATTTTCGCCGGTTTTCCGACTTCTTTAGCTTGAGCAATATCCCTCTGTTATTTCAAGTTAGACCGCTGGTCAATCATTACGCTAATATGTCGGCTTACTTCGATAATCCAAGGCTGAAGGCAGCCTTCACCTTCCAGGATGTGTATATGGGGTTAAGCCCGTTTGAGGCGCCTGCCACCTTCTCCCTGATGCCATACACCGAGCTGGCGCATGGAGTGTGGTATCCCAAGGGTGGGATGTACAGCATCGTGGAAGCGCTCATGTTACTAGCGCGGGAGGCCGGGGTGGAATTTGCCTTCGACACAACTGCTGAACAGATCCTTGTGAATGGCAGGCGTGCATCAGAGGTCGTGCTTGAACACAACCAACATGTCAGACCCGATGTGATCCTGGCAAATGCCGATCTGCCTTATGTTTACCAGGATCTCCTGCCAGAGGATGGCCGAGCTGAAAGGATAACTCGCAAACACTTTTCTTGTTCGGTGATCAGCTTCTTTTGGGGTGTGGATAAACCCTACGAGACCCTGGGTCCGCACACCTTGTTCCTGGCCGATGATTATCAGGCTAATTTTGATACCATCATTCGCGACCTTGGCCTACCAGCTAATCCCAGTCTCTATATTCACGCTCCGACACGGCTCGACCCATCCATGGCTCCAACTGGACAGGACACACTGATCGCCGTCGTGCCAGTCGGACACCTATCGGAGAATGGGGATCAGGACTGGAGTGACCTGACCGACCAGGCGCGTAAGCACGTGTTTCGCAGGCTGGCTACCCTGGGGATTACCGATCTGGAGGCTCATATAAAGTTTGAGACCACACTCACACCCCTCTCCTGGCGGAAGCGATTTAACCTGGTGAAAGGCTCCACACATGGCTTGTCGCATAACCTGACACAGCTGGCATATCTCCGCCCCGCCAACCGGCATCCACGCTACCACAATTTGTACTTTGTGGGAGCCAGCACCCACCCTGGCACGGGCGTCCCGACCGCCATGGTCTCAGCCCGCCTGGTGGCAAGGCGGATTTTGGATGAGCTGCCAGAGTTGGAATGAGTACCAGGCAAATATGACAATATTAGTATAAAATTAATCCAAACACATGAAATATATGGGATACGTTGATATAAATATCCTATATTCTATGGGATTATCGTCGGGTATATCGAACTTGTCGCTAGCAAAAAAAATCTTTATAAATCTACGTTCCTGACCGGTCATTATTACGAAGTATGGATTGATAATTTAATAACAATCTCAGGATTGGATAAAATTCTACGTTTTATCGAGGGGTAATTATCATTTACCCAATGAGGGCAAGGGTTGCCAAATCAATCGTCTCATCCATCGGCATACTTTGACCTTCGGAATATCCCTGATCCCATAGATCGGCGCTCATCAATGATTTTGTTTGAGAAATGGTCTCATCCTATAGCTTTTTGGGGTCAAATCAAAATAAATCCCCGGCGTATTGAGATATGGTGCAGTAGCCCCGCATAATTGGGCAACCAAAACTAACCCAGAATCATCATCCAGTGGAGACCGCCTGCCAATCAGAGTTGCAGCTTCAGCACAATAGATTCTTTTAGATTTATAATGAAATATGTCAATCATTGCAGATCCGTCGAAACCATATTTTTCATCGGGAGGAAATATGAACACTCGGCGGTATTCCATATTTATCGCGAGCCTCGTAACTGGCCTATTTTTATTATCCTTGTTTATTAGCTCACAGAAGGAAGCGGTTGAGGCAGGAGATGTCGTCCTCTCCAGTGTCACCGTGAGCCTTCCTGCTGTTGCAGATGTCACTCTCGCCGCGGACGCCCCGGACCTCAACTTCCAGGATGTGGGGCCCTATTTCCTGGAAGAAGATTACTCGCATGATTCCCAGGGGATTCTCAAGTATGTTCGCATCTTCCTCATACAGTTCGACCTAGCGAGCCTCCCAACGGACGCCATCCTCGACAGCGCGGTCCTTCAACTATATTTTAACTCTTGCTCAAATGGGGGCACGTATCCGGTGTCATTGGGGGCCTATTTCGTCAACAGCTCCTGGACTGAGAGCACGGTGACGTACGACACGCGCCCATCCTGGGGGACCATGGGTTATAACAGCCAATTCGTCTGTCCCCCTGACGACCCCACCACCTGGAACGTCACGAGTTTCGCCCAGGCCTGGCAGAGCGATCCGGTCCACAATTACGGCGTGAAGGTCAGCGGGCCCTGGGGCGAGGGCTACGACTATTCCCTCGCCTTCGACAGCCGGGAATACCCCAATATCGGCAAGCCTGAGCTGGTGGTCACCTATCACCTGCCCGCGACGCCCACATCGACCAGCACCAACACGCCGACCCAAACGCCCACATCGACCAGCACCAACACATCGACCCGAACGCCCACACCGACCAGCACCAACACGCCGACCCGGACGCCCTCGCCGACACGTACTCCGACACCCACTGAGGGGGCGGGCGTAGCGCTCTACCTGCCCATGATCATGAGGTCATTACCGACCAATTGCACAGAGCAGCTGGCAAACGGTGACTTTCAGACCGGCGCGCTGCCCCCCTGGTTCTCCGTCGGCGACACAGGGCTCGGCATAGGCCGTAACAGTGCGTATGGAGGCTGGCTAGGTGGGCGGGATGACGCCTTCGGTGAGCTGGACCAATGGATCACCTTGCCGGCAGGGGTCAATCCCGTACATTGGGAGTTTTGGTGGGAAGCGGAGGTCGCTGCCGCGCAGCACGATGACTACGTTAATGTGCGGATTGAGAGTGAAGGACAGGAACCTACGCTGCTGACCCTGCGGGCCGAGGGGGTGCTTAACGCGTGGCGACAAGACGCAGTGGATCTCAGTGCCTACGCCGGTAAGACGCTGCTCGTGTCCTTCTTCGTCCAAAACGACGGCAGTGTGCCCACCACGTTCCGCGTGGACGATGTCATCATCTGGGCTTGTGTTGAGCGATAATGGACCTCGAGAGAATCGGGGACAGGCAGCGGACACTTAGAAGAACACCAAGGGTATCGGGAAGATCCTAGTACAGGCGGACAGCTTTGCACTCTTCAGCCAGCATTTGGCATGGACTTTACAAAACTCAGCAGCTCCTGACTTTCCTGCAACCAGACCATGGGGCTGGTGGTGGCCTTCAAATAACGGATCACTCCCGTGTTGTCAATGACCACGGAGGCGGTGCGCTGAATGAAAAGCAGGGCTTTCTCCAACCCATATTGGTGATAAACATTACGCTCAGGGTCAGCCAGGGCGGGGAATGGCAGGTGCAAGCTATCAGCATAACGCCTGGCTTTTTCCATCGGTTCTCCCAAGATCAGAAGGATCTCACAGTTCGCAGCCTTGAAATCATTGTACAACCGCCCCAACTGAGCGGCATGACTCCGACACTGCATTCAATTAAATTCGCGCACGAAGAATACATAGACGTTGTTTTTGGAGCGGAAATCTGCCAGCGCAATTTCTGTCCCGGTGCTGGCAGGAAGGCTAAATTCGGGCGCCAGCGCGCCGATGGCTAAATCTGGAATGTCTGACATAATCCCTCCCAAGTATTTAGGTCGAACTACTTAACATACAATATATACTACGTAACCTATGATCTTATTAGATGTATTTTTTTTGAAACCGGTTACCTCAATAACTAAGGATAGAAAGACCTCATAAATTCTGCATACTGGCAAGATTGCTTCTTATCCGTCGGCCAAGAAGCGCCTCAGGCTTTCATGGATATGGACGGCAGCTTCGTGTTCGGGTGGATTTTTTACTTGCATGTGTACAGCCCACGCCGGTATTATTTATCCGGACAATAAACGCTGTTTGAAGTGAAGGAATGAGGAGATTGATTTACGCATAAGGTATCAGGATGGATACCTTTAATTTGCATTTTAAAACTCCTCTTGATTGAAGCGCCACAAGCCAATCAAAATGAATAAGATGCTCTCGGTCACGACGACTCCCAGCGTAATCAGGTGATCCGATTGCACCGGGGTTCCCATGATGAGCGATAGCGTAAGCGGGTTGGTGCTTCCAAGAGGGACAACCAGGTTCCATGGCAACACATAGCGCATGGAGGGCAAAAAGCCAAGGATATTCTGCTGCAAGTATAAGATTGCCAAGGGAATACCGATAACCGGTCCCCTGTTGCTAAAAAATGTACCCAACATTAACGTCAACGATAGAAAGAAAAAGTGGCTGATGAATATCACCCCCATGGCTTCAAAGATACCTAGAGGAACCATCGTGGATTTATGTACGATAGCGATGATGGTGAAAGCTATGCAGCATGGCACAATGATCATAGTCACCAGGACACCAATACTATTGGCGATTACCTTGGATAGAACGAAGGCCGGGCGCGTCAATGGTTTGGAGAGTACCCAGGCGGCTGTGCCTTCCCTTTTCTCTCCGACGATAGCATCCTGCATGATGATGACCACGCCCACCGCGGGAAATAGACCGGTGAATATGAAGGAAATCATTAACAGGTCTACTACCGGTGGTTGATAACGGTTGAATGCTAAGGCAATGAAGATAATTGCAGCGATACCTCCCCATATCAGGCATTGGATCCACCAGGTTTTGGTTTTAAACCATCTGGCTAACCCGCTGTGCAGCATGTTACTTAAACCGCGTCTCCAGCCTGTTTCATTTATTAGCTCAAAGGCCTCATTTCCCGACATTCTGGCCTCCCTCTATAACTTGCATAAACACATCTTCAAGCTCATACTGTTTGCGGCGGAATTCTGTCACCACCACCGGGTCGTTAACCAGTGACTTGAGCAAATTCATCTCGGCTGCCTCCGGATCGGTCACACTCACCTGCCAGATACTCCCATTTTCGGTTTGACTTGATTTAATGCCACTGACCCAGGGCTGGGATTGGACGTGCTCGAGCGCTGACTCGACCTGGCCTTTCAGGTGAACGATATAAACCACGCCCTCACTACCCGCCAACAGCTCTTCGATCGGTCCTTGAGCCACCAGCTCACCCTTATTCAAGATGACCACCGTATCGCTGACGCGCTGGACATCATCCAGGATGTGGGTGGAGTAAAAGATGGTGGCATATTTACGCAGCTTAGACATCACTTCCAACACATCCCTCCGTCCAAGCGGATCGAGATTGGCCGCGGGCTCATCGAGAATGAGCAGGTCTGGATAATTCACCTGTGCCTGGGCAATCCCCAACCTCTGCCTCTCTCCACCTGAAAAGGTCTTAATCGGGCGGTCGGCTTTCTCCAGCAGGTCGACCAGCTCGAGCATCTCATCTACCCGATCTTCGATAGCCTTCTTGGGCCCTTTGAAGAAAAATTCGGCGGTAAAGCGCAGTGTCTGACGGGCAGTCATGTATTTATAAAAGTGGGGTTCCTGCGGCAGGTAACCAATGCGTGAGCGGATGTCGACACTGTGAGTGACGCTGTCCATACCAAAAATGCTAGCCGTACCGGTGGTGGGGCGGGTGAGACCAAGCATAAGCTTGATGGTTGTGGTTTTACCAGCCCCATTGGGGCCCAGGAACCCGAAGATTGAGTTCTGGTGCACCTTTAAATCCAGCGCATTGAGCGCCCGGATGTTCTTATAGGTCTTGCTCAAGTTATGGGTTTCGATCACATATGGATGGGTTTGGCTCATCTAATTCCTCCTTTTTATCACCTTGTCCCATTTTATTTTTATCATCAGACCTTATTACGAATATCAGGTCATATGGTACGTGATGAGGAATTTCAGGAATGGTCTACTGCAAGGATATGCACAGCTAACGAATAATATTGTGTGGATTATATATTAGATTTGCTCATGGCCAGGGTATCGGTACCGGGTCGGTGTAGCCGTGTTTCTCCGCCGTGTATAACAGGCCATTCGAGGTTTCCGAGCAGGACGTTTCATCGGTGAAAGTATAGGCGGTATCCATGGTTGCCACTGCCATCCACACCAGGGAGCCATTCTGACAGACGTTGGCCTCGATCATATAGCCGCGGTTATCATCCTCGGTCATGTTGACCGGCTGCCAGGATACGGTCACGGAATCACCATCACGCACCGCGTTGACGCCCTGTGGTGGCCCGTACAAGGTAGATTGTGGCAGCCGCACGGATGCGACCCGCAACGTGAAAATATCTCCATGGATCTCGACCACCGAAGCGGCAATCCAGCACTGGTACTTAATATTATCTGGCTGGATCCACAGCCAGGTGCCCGAGTCGTTGCGACCCCAAATCGTACCGGTGTCGCCAGCATACATCCCCCAGGCATAGAGATAAGCCTTGCCTGGCCCATAACGGCAGTTGGCTTGCATCAACACGGTGATGGTTGGGAAGGTGAACGTGGGTGTAGGTGTGATGGTGGGGGTAAGGGTTTGAGTTGGGGTCGGCGTTTGAGTGGGAGTGCGCGTCACGGTGGAGGTTGCTGTAGGTGAGGGGGTGATGGTGGGAGTCGCTGTCTGAGTTAGCGTGGGGATGAGAGTGTGGGTGGACGATGCTGAGGGCGTCGCGGAGGCGATCAGGATCGGGGTATCCGTTGAAGAGTTACAAGCTGACAGCAGTAAGGCGAATAGGAACAATAAACAGGTATGACGTAGGCTACAGTGCATGGGCCTCATTTGGGCTCATCATAAGAGGCAGCCTGGGAAAAGTCAACCCCGTGCGATGGAGGTCAACAGGTGATATGGAACAACCCAATCGTTGAGCTTTTTGCGTTATTCCACAGATGGATGGCTTCGGGAGTAGGTAACAGCTCAACACTGCAATTTTTCTGCTGGAAGAATGCAGCTGCCTCCTCGGAGAGCTTCACCATACCTGTTTGACCTGACCCGATGATGATGGTCTCCGACCCATCTTCATATACGTATTCCGCTTCAGCGAGCGAGATGATGTGCGAGGTACCAAAGACTTCCTTGGAAAGCTTCTTCTTACGTTTTTCCACTTTGCTGTTCAAGCGGATCAGGATATCGTGTTCGTATTTTTCACCAGCGATGGTGATCGAGCCAAATTTGGTTTTATCGATTGTGGGTTTCATAATCAAGGGCTACCCTGTTCGTAGAGCGGCTCTACCCGGTAGCGCTGCCTTACCTCCATTCTCATCAATGTTGACAAAGGTCTACTTTATATTGCCTGCTTGGTTGGAGACGCGGCAGGGAAGGACAAAGGATTCCCAAATTAAGCCCATGGCAGTATAACCATAGTCAAAAAGAGGGTAAAAAAAACCCGGCATCGACTGGGCGATTTTGCTTGCTGCAAGGTATCCCTCAGACAAAGTAGTTTGGGTATTAGCTTTACCCAACCAGCTCCCTCAATGCAGTAAAAAACTCTACAGCTGTGCCCTTTTGAATGGTGCGTAGATTGGCACGCAGAAATAGATGGGGTTTTTCAGGCCGCAAGGCCAAACGGATCACGGTTGAGGGATGGTTCCCTAAGAATGACTGCACTTTGCCAGCCAATAGCGCACCCGGCTTATCCTCCACCGCAACCTGTAGTCCACGGTTTCCATCCACAATAGATAGTGCCGGTTTTTCCTTATCTTTGAGACGTTTTTCGAACTGACGGTCACCCCTCCGAGCGACTTCAATGGATTGCTCGGGCTTGGATTGGTAGGTGATCCAGACGACCAGCTCATCGCCCCTGCCCTGCAAAATGTGAAAGATCCAAAAGAGCAGGTTTTCACGCGGGGCCAGCAGGTATACCGCCTCCACCCGTTTGAGGGGAGCAGCAGCCTGGTTCACCTCCAGCCGCCCACCGGTAGCCATCCCGGGTAATTTCTCGCCAACCGTCACCTCGCCCAGCGAGGATAACCCTCCTCGCAGCCAGGTGAAAATCTGCCTGGCACGCTCATGGTTGTAGTAATAGCCCAGGATATAGCCCAGGATCAGGACGGCACACACCACGATCACCACCCACTGACCCGTGTTCAAGTTCATCACAGCCTCCTTGGCAAGCGCATAGCGAGGAATGCCCTAAAAAATTCGTTGTGGCAGTTATATGCCACAACGAATTTCGTGGGACAGGTTATTCGTGTGCAACCTAACAATAAAGCAGGGCAACCATGCGGTTGAGCATGTCCACGCCCCGCACCTCGGTCTCTAGCAGGGGTAGGGCAGCGCGTACGCGATTGCCGAATTCCTGATCGATCTTCACCATATAGGCATCCTGCATCGCCACCCGGTTCTTCACAAAATCGGGAGTGTCATCTTTGACGCTCTGCTTGTCAATCACCATGTTAACCACGACCCCGCCTACCGGTATATTGAACTCGCGAAACCAGCCAATGAAGCGGGTAATGACTGCAATGGGCAGCGCCTCGGGCAGGGTCACGAAAAAGAACGAGGTCAGGGCTTTGTCGGTCAGCAGCTCCTTGGCATGTGCCATACGATTGCGCAGGTTGAGCAGGTAGTCCATCAGGGGGTCTTTTTCCTTTTTCTTTTTGCTGTAGGAGAGCAAGTCCTTCAAGCTCGTGGCCTCTTCACGGCTTTGCACCATCTTGTTAACCCACATCGCGTAGACGCTGGTCATGCCCAGCAAACGGCGAGCGTTGGCAGTGGGAGCAGTATCGAAGACATAGGCGTCATATTCGTTGTCGAACATCAGATCGATCATGTTCTCGAACATGGCCGATTCCTCGAAAGATGGGTTCATGGTGGCCGATTCAACGAATTCGTCCGCTTTAGTTTTGATGTCAGCGTATTTGAGGAACCATGAGATTTTCTCACGGATTTCGTTCTTGGATTTCTCGATGGTATCTTTGGTATCAATTTCATACGCCCACAAGTTGGGTACGCCTGTGACGGGCATCTGTTTGCCGAACACATCCTGGCCGAGCATGCTGCTCAGCGAGTGCACGGGGTTGGTGGATGCCAGCAATGTACGCTTTCCCTGTTGAGCTGCCCAGATTGCAGCTGTGCCAGCCATTGTGGTCTTACCCACACCACCTTTCCCGCCAAAAAAGATGTACTTCAGTTTCGAGTTTTGGGTCATGTATTGTTGCATGGATGTCTCAATCATCACTTACCTCCAAACATCACATCTGCCATGCGTTCGATCATGGGTAAGCCGGTGATGTCGCGCTCGAATTCAGGGATGCGCGCCAGAACCTCGCCGGAGAAGACCTGGTCAATTTCTTTCAGGTAGGTTGTCTGCATCTCCATGCGGTTGCGTAGGTAGGGGGGGATGTTCTGACCAGCCAGTTCCGGTGGAATGACCCGGTTGACGATATAACCAGCCAATGGCACGTCAAATTTAGCGAACAGGCCAGCGGCTTTCTTCGTATCCAGGATGATCATTTCCTCTGGGGTTACGACGAAGAAGAAGGCGGTCTTCAACTTGTCGGTCAGGATGCTGGAGGATACGTTGATACGGTGCTTAATGAATTGCAGCTCCTTGAGGATTTTATCCTCCTCTGTCTCCTTATCGCGCCTCATCACAGCAGCAACCTGCCCGTACTCGGCCATTTCTTCGCGCAAGCCGGTGATCTTGTCGATCCACTGGTCGTAGACCGATGCCATGCTCAGGTAGTACAGGGCATGGCCCAACGGTACAAGATCGTAGATGTAATAGTCGTAGTTGCTGCTTCCGACAATGTCCACCACTTCGTCAAAGATGGCGCTTTCCTCCATGGCTGGTTCAGCGGATGCAGCCTGGATGTAGTTCTCGATCTCTTCCGGGATTTCCGCCATCCCGTACATATCGCGAATCTTCTGGCGGATTTCTTCCTGATACTCCTTGATACGCTGATCGGCGTCTATCTCCTGGGCAAACAGGTTGGGCATGATCTCGACGGGCCCTTTACCGAAAATATCCTGCTTGAAAATATCAGACAGGCTGGCTTGCGGGTCCACGGAAAAGACCAGCACTTTCTTGCCTTGCTTGGCCAACCAATAAGCAGTCGCTGCCGAGAAGGTGGTCTTACCCAGGCCGCCTTTGCCGCCATACATTATGTATCTTCGATCTGGATTTTGGTCAAAAACGTCACGCATTGACATGATTGTCTCCTATGCCAGGGCGTCCGTCAAGTCTCTCTCACGTAGCATGCGGCGCTTCCAGGTGCTAATCTGGGGAACCACATACGGCAGGAGGCGCAGGCTGTAATAGGGTGGCAGGATGGGTATCCCCAAGAGGTCACCCATCGTTATCAGGATGAAAAGATGTTCCATGCTGCCACGCGTTTTGAGGGCATAACGGGCCATGTCATGACCTGCCATGCCATACAGCACACTTTTGAGGTTATCAAAAAAACCAGGTTTCTTTTCTTGTTCTGTCATGTGATGCTCCTTATAAAATTGATAAACCCAAGGCTATCAGCCTTGATGATGCTCAATGAAATAATCTTGTCACGTGATCTCCTGATCACACATTTCGGTCAGGTCGCGCTCACGCAACATGGTTCGCTTCCAGCCAGTTATATTGGGTACCACATAGGGAAGCAGGCGCAAGGTGTAATAGGGTGGCAGGATCGGAATCCCTAAAAATTCTCCGAATACAATCAGGATAAATAAGTGCTCAATATAAGATCTCTGTTTGTTCAGGTCTCTCACCATCTCGTAGATGGTAGCACCATAAATCATCTCACCAAGCGTTTTAAAAGCCGTCTTAATGATATTAATCGAGCGATCACGCACCAATTGGATATTCAACATGTGCCTTTTTAGGTGAAGTAATTATAGTGCAGAATACGTGATTTACATGGATGCCTGGATTTTCTGCTCCAATTTACCAGTATCCCAGCCCGTCAATTTGTCCTGTCCGTTCACGATAAAGGTTGGGTAGCGCCTTACCCCATAACGGATGGATTTCAACATTCCTTGAAGCGAGCGAGGGTCCCAAATTCGGATCTGCACTTGTTCCTGGTAACGGTCAGCCAGGGTAAATATGGCGATGGAGAGTCGTTGGAACTCTTCCTTCCACTCAGGTGGGTATTCATCCAGGCCGCGTTCCTGTGGTACCCCACCCAGATTAGCCTGGGCCATCATCATCTCGCACGTAGTACACATCCCCCATCCCTCTGGGACAGGGTAAAATACATCGATTTGAACAGGCTTCATCGGATTTAGATTTGAGATGTGCGACGTGCCCTTGTGGCACGTCGCACATTGTAGTCAGACAACTTTATGCTTCAACCTTGGCTGGTTTGGCAGCTGGCTGTCGGAAGGCCTTCATGGCGTCCCAAGCCAGGATCAATGCTGTTACGACCAACACCAGCGCCACCATGCCGATAATCACCTGAGCTGTTGTAAATTGGCTCACGCTGGCGATCTTATTGGCGACGGGATCTGCTGTCTTGGGCAGGTTGATGAAGAAGGCTTCGTATGCCTTGTACAGCAACGCGCCAATGGTGGTGATGAACATAAATACGAAGGGCCAGAAAGTCCATTGGTAATTCTTGCCTTTGTTCTTCAGCCACAATGTTACCAGCAACAATGCCAAGGAAGCCATGAGTTGATTGGCTGCCCCGAACATCACCCAGATCTGTAGGAAAGGTACCAGCCAGATCAACGCCACTGTGAAGATCAAGGCGATGACCGTTCCAACATGGACGTTCTTCATGGCGGGTATCTTATCACCCAGCGCTTCGGAAGAAGCTACACGCATGAAGCGTACCACCAGGTACATGATGGTCAGCGCCATCAAGGTGAGGAACACTCCGCCGTAAGCTTGCCCAAAATTCAAAGGAACCCCCACCTTGTTCATGAACGCAGCCAGACCATTGGAGAAAACATTAGCTGCAGCGGCACCACCGCCAGCATCCTTGTATCCCTGGAAGCTACCCCAGGCGACTGTGGCGGTCAGGAAGGCAACCACGGCGAAGAACATCTCAAGGAACATCGAACCACCACCGACGTACAAAGCATCGGTTTCCTTCTCCAGCTGGCGCGCGGTCCCGGATGATGAGACCAGACTATGCCAGCCGGAGATAGCCCCACAGGCGATGGTCACGAATAAGATTGGCCAGAGTGGGCCTAAGCCTGCCACATTGAAGGTGGTAAATGCCGGGAAATCTCCCATGCCAGGGTGCCAGATCAACAGACCGATAACGCCAACCAGGATACCCAACGTAACGATCCAGAAGGCCACGTAGTTGATTGGCTGCGCCCAGCGCCAGATGGGTAGGACTGCCCCGAAGTAGCAGATGACCACCATCAGCAAGCTCCCAATCAGTTTGGCTTGTGTCACGGTCAGGAAAAGGGTAGGGCTAGCCAGGGCTTTACCAGCCTCATCAAACTTGACACCATAGAGGCCGTTGAAGAGATTTTGAACAGGCGCAAGTGTGCTTAAATAGATCCCGATGAAGGAAAGCACAACCGTGATGACCGAGGTCAGGATGATATCCTGCTTCCACTTGTAAGTCATCTGACCTGCCAGGATGCCAACCAGGATCACAATGATCACGCCCAATGGAACAGTCACTTTTGTGAGCAGGTTATAGCCTACCTGAACACCAAAAGAGCCCATGATCAGCCATAAATAAAAGTAAATGAATATGAGCAAAATCATGCGCGAGCGGGGTGAGATGAGACGGTAGCTGAGGGCTCCAAAGGATTGACCTTCCTCACGCACGCCGATCATGATGCTGGTGTAATCCTGCACCCAACCGATGAAGAAGGTGCCGATGACAATCCATAGCAGGGCAGGTAGCCAGCCCCATTGCACGGCAATGATCGGACCGAGGATGGGTCCCAAGGCTGCTATGGACTTGAACTGGTAGCCAAATAAGACGTTACGATTGGCGGGGGTAAAATCGACGCCATCCATGAACATCTTGGCTGGTGTAGCTTTTTTGTCGTCAGGCTTGATAATATTCGTATTGATCGACTTTGCATATACGAAATACCCTAAGCCGATGGCAGCCGCACCGATTAAAAGAGCAATAATTGAATTCATCTATTCCTCCATTTGTAGAATTTTTGAAACGTTTCGATCATTGTACGAACCCGGGATTGCTTGGCTTTTATTCGATAGGGCACCTCCTTTATCATCCAATAAGTCATAATCATTGACAGGCCCTTAAAGCTGAGATACTATCCAACCTAACTTCGAGGAATACATAAGAGGAAAAAATGAGCCTGCATTTTATGATTGGGTTGATCGGATTGCTATACATAGTCGTGTTTGGCGGGATGGCACTCTTGCGACGGGAAGGTCTTTCTATACGATTTGCGGTTGAATCTGTTTGTATCACTGCTATTGCTGTTATTCTGGTTGTACTGACACCGATACAAATTCATCCGACCGTGTTCCTCCTGCTTCTTTACGTGATCACTTTGCGTGTTCGCCTGATTGTGGACCTGGCGAATTTTATTGCCAGACGGGGTAGATATACTAAAGCTGAAAGGATTTACGATCTCGCCTCTCATTTATGGCCTGACCAAACAAGCAGGTTGATCCTTAATGTAAACCAGGCAACATTGTTATTACAGGAAAACAAGCTTGACGAATCAATCACTTTGTTCACGGATGTGCTCGGTCAGGCAAACCATGGATCGTTGGGTGTGAAGTACGAAGCAGCGGCACATTTTAATCTCGGCATAGCATATTTACGCCAAAATAATGGCTCTAAGGCAACGATTGAGTTCAATTCTACCATCGACGCCTGGCCAGCCTCCCTATATGCCCAACGCGCCCAGCAAGCTCTGGAACGACAGCGTCATAAGGATAGCTCTCCTGCCGAAGATAAACCAACTGACCAATAATGCGATCAGCTGTATTTTGGAAATAAAAATGCCAATGAGCTTCCAAACCGCTCAATGGCATTTTTAATAATACCCGGTCGGTTATCAATCCACATGGTAACCGATGGTTTTTCAACGCAGCAGAAAAAATAAATAGGATCGTATTTCATCGCAGCATAATTAAAGCCACTAGTTATAAAAATACAACACCTTGTATATTTAATAGTTGCTGCTAGATTAAAATCACATTAAGAAGAGTGGTGGGAATTATATCACGCAAACACTTGTTTACAGGATTTATTCACTGGAAGGTCGATAGATAGGTAACTTATTAAATTACTTTGTGGCAGTCTGCCACAAACCAGCCACATGTTTATTTTATTTATTTGGCCGATCATCCCATGCGATCAATAGCTGGGGCGTTATTTTTGCATTATTGGGGGGAGTCAAACATGGGGGATGGTCCTTGAACTTCACCTCGCCCTTTACGGGTATAAGAATTGTCGCTAAATCAATGCGCGGGGTGATCCAATTCAACTTGGCTCCCAAGACCTGTTTCAAATCATGCGTATCCATTGAAAATGAACTCCGAAAGGGGAAGAAAGGACAAAGTAAATGAATAAGATAATCACATTATCCTTGTCTGTCTTATTTCTTTTAACCGGGTGTGGAAAGGCTTCTGTGGTTGCCACCGTATTTCCATCCACAGCAACCAATGCGTCACCAACTCAGACGGCACCGCCCACTCCTTCTCCGACGGTCACCCTTACGCCAGCTCTTATGCCTGTGACGCCGGATATTACCGCGACCACCAATCCATCAGGTTTGCATTTTGTTGCTATCCCGGAGCAAATCACCCTTCAAGATGCGTCATTCAATTCACTAAATGCATATGAATATCTCCTGCTTCGCAGAGCTTCAGCAGTGAACATGACGTGGAGCGTAATCGGGAATGAGCACATCGCAGCCAGCATTTCCGATGGGGTGATGACTGTCACGCCACTTGACCCTGCCTGGCATGGCTCAGAACCTATCCAGGTCCAGGCTTGTGAACCAACCAGCGCTTGCGCAACGCAGATAATCCTCTACTCCGTTATGGATAAAGCTGCCTACAGTGATGTACGGGTGACATTTGTCGGTAATGCCGGTTTTCTTATCACGGTGGGAGATAAAAAAGTACTCATTGATGCCTTCTTCACAGGATTTCCACCCGGATATACACTGCCATTCAACGTTAAATCCTTGCTCTTGAATGCTGAACCCCCGTTCGACCAGGTAGACCTGATCCTCACAACGCATGACCATGCCGACCACTTCAGTGCAGAGATGGTACGGCAGCACATGAAAAATAACCCAAACGCGGTCTTTATTTCCACCACACAAGCCACCAGGCAGCTGGCGGATTTTGGTAATCGCGTCATTGCTGTGGACCCAGTCGCAGGCACGCCGGTAAATGCTGAAGCCAATGGCATTCAGGTTGAAGCAATATATCAAAACCACGGTACACCTCCCAGTGGCTCAACTGAAATTTATAACAACGGCTATGTTGTAACGATCAACGGGATTAAAATTTTCCACACCGGGGATAACGCCGCGCTTAAAGATGTGGTTCAATACAACCTCTCAGACCAGAGTATTGATCTAGCTTTTATCGAACATTTCTACCTGAGGAATAGTGCTTCGAGGGGTATCCTCGATATTAATATTGGAGCAAAGTATATATTCCCTATCCATTACCAATATACTACTCCCGAATACAATCGAGAAGTGGTCATATTCAATTACCCGGATGCAGTTGTTTTTAACCTCGAATTGGAAAGCTGGATCATGCCTCGCATTGATGAATGAAACTCGGGTAGAAAGTCGTCGATGAAAGATATAGGGAGATGCATCCGAAATGAAAAAGGTTATTGGCGTGGTTATATCGCAGCTATTTCTGTTCGGCGGGTGTGGATGGGCATCACCGATTGCCTGCCCGCCAGCGCCCTCCGCAACCCAAGCCCAAGTGATAAACCAAGCCACCAAGGGGTTGATGCTATAATGGCCTCATGATCGTACTGGTTGATCTGCAAAAGGTGGTTGATCATTCCACTGTCGTGGATATCCCTTTACTGCAGGTCAAAAGCGGGGAAATCGCGGCGCTCTTCGGTACAGTTGATTGTGGCAAAGATATTCTGCTCCAGCTACTCATTGGAAAGATACGCCCGACCAATGGCAGTGTGAAGGTAGCTGGTTTGAACCCCTACCACGATCACCAGGGGTTCAGCCAATGTGTGGGGGTTCTGTTTTTGGAAGATACGCTGTATAAACGGCTATCAGTGATCGAAAATCTACACTTCTACTGCCGCCTGTATCATTTACCCAAAACTCGCTCCTTTGAGGTGCTAGAACAGGTTGGTTTAGCTGATCAAGCTGCTATGATCGCCGAGAAGCTTTCATCGGGTCTTTCTAGAAGGCTGGCGCTGGGAAGGGCGATCCTAAATAACCCCCGGGTATTATTATTGGCTGATCCATTTGCGGGTTGCGAGCAGACCTCGGCTGAGTTAATCAGTCAGGTCGTACGCAAACAGGCACAGACTGGTGCTGCGGTTTTGATTTTTGCCCATGATGTGACCGGGCTGGAGAAATTATGCGATACCGTCTATCACCTGGATCAAGGACGGATTATTGAGACCTTTACCCCTCAGCAAGAGCAGCTGCACAATCGCCCATTCATGATCCCGGCTCGGGCAGAGGATAAGATCATCCTGATTGATCCAGCCGAAATCCTGTATGTCTTCGCTCAGGAAGATCATACCTATCTCCAAACCCAGGACGAGCGGCTGCCGACCCAGTTCACCCTCACCGAGTTGGAAAAACGTTTAGCGCGCAGTGGATTCTTCCGCGCTCATCGCGCTTATCTGGTCAACCTGCAGCAGGTTAAAGAGGTCATCCCTTATACCCGCGACAGCTTCAGTCTGCGATTGAAAGATGCTGGCGGGACGAAGATCCCCCTCTCCAAGTCTGCCGAACGTGAGCTGCGTGAACTATTAGAGTATTAAATGTCGATCAATATGGCTTTTTAAGCAGCTAAAAAGCCCATGATTTTGGGCTATTCATCCCCCAACACAGGCTATTTACCGCCCCAATACGCCGTTTGCCGATTTTTTGTTGCACGGCGTATTTCTTTTTTGTATACTGATAATGAAAAAAGGAAGATAAACACGCACATATGCAAATGAAAATCCTGTATTATTTGAAGGGCAGCATTAGCGTTTATATGGCTGGCATGCGCAACAAGAAAGAGGGATTGTAAATGAAGGCGATCGAAGTATTTAACTTGATTCGGAATTATGACGGCTTACGGGCTGTGGATGGGATTAGCTTCAGCGTCGATCCTGGTGAGATTTTCGGTTTCTTGGGACCTAACGGCGCGGGCAAGACCACCACCATCCACATGCTGACGGGACAGCTGCTGCCAACCTCAGGGACGGCAAAAGTAGCGGGCTATGATATTGTCACTGAACGGCAAAAACTCAAACCCAGGATTGGGGTGGTATTTGACAGCCAGAACCTGTACGAGCGTATGTCTGCCCGTGAAAACCTGGTTTTCTATACACGCCTCTACCGGAGCAGTAAATCCCGCGTGAATGAAGTGCTGAGCCAGGTCGGGTTGAGCGAGCGCGCTGGCGATAAGGTCTTGAAATACTCGAATGGTATGAAGCAACGCTTGCTGATTGCCCGGTCCTTGCTTCACAAGCCTGAGGTCCTGTTCCTGGACGAACCCACGCGCGGTTTGGATGCGCATATTGCCCGCGATATCCGCAGCATCGTCGCCAACCTTGCCAAAGGAGGCATGACCGTTTTCCTGACCACGCACTACATGGAAGAGGCCGACCAGCTTAGCCAGCGGGTCGCATTCCTTGACCAGGGGAAAATCGTCGCCCTGGATACCCCGACAAACCTGAAAGCCAATTACGGCAAAGACGAAAGGACGACCCTGGAAGATATCTTCATCCAGCTTACAGGGGGCGATCTGGGAAAAGGAAGTGAGGAACTATGAAAACCCTATTCGATACCCTATACATTGCCTGGATCATTGGCACCAAAGACATCCTGGATGCCCTGAAGAACAAGAGCAGCAGGTCCAACATCGTCATCATCGTTTTCTTGGTGGTATTTTTTTACTGGCTCAGTGACCTACGCCCATTTGACAAGAAAGTGAGCGTTGTCGTTTATGATGAAGGCGATACCGCTCTGGCCTTAGAAACGGTCAAACTGGCAGATGGTACCGAATACTCGTTCCGCCAAGCGTCATCGCTCCAGGATATGGAGCAGAAAATAGCGAACCAGAACCTGGGTCTTGTGTTCCCAGCGGATTTCGACCAAGCACTGGCATCCGGTGATACACCGACCTTGGATGGTTACATCTTCTGGGTTGACCGCAAAAAAGTGAACGGACTAGAAGCAAAGTACAGCCAGGCTTTCAGCGAAATTCTCGGTCAACCAGTGCAGGTAAATATTGGCGAAAATATCATCATTCCTCAAGCAAACGCGGATGGAAGTCAGACCAATGTGACCTACTTGATGGTTTATTTCGTCTTCACGACTGCATTGCTGCTGATCCCCCACTTGATGCTGGAGGAAAAACAAACCAAGACATTGGATGCACTAATGACCTCTCCGGCCAGCCCTGGACAGATCGTCCTGGGCAAAGCACTGGCAGGATTTTTCTACGTACTGGTGATTGGTGGATTGGCGCTGGCTCTATTCTCACTGTATATCGTAAATTGGGTCCTGGTGCTGACCGCTTTCTTGGGATATGCCCTCCTGGCTATTGGGTTGGGGCTGTTGGTGGGAAGTTATCTCAAATCCATGAAGCAATTGGGGGTCTGGATGCTTGTGCTGGTGCTCTTCCTAATGATCCCACCGCTCTTTTATATGTCATCGAACCTGAAAGCTGGCATCCGGCTGGTCCTCACATGGGCGCCAACTTCGGCATTAGCCAGCCTTTTCCGCTTCGCGTGCACCACCGGGGTTACTCTGGCACAAATCCTACCGAACCTGGCGATCGCTACGGTCAGCATTATGATTGTATTTAGCCTGGTCACCTGGAAAGTGCGCCGGTTCGACCGATAGATGTAGTCTCGTTGCCTTTATTTTTGGAGGAACTTGAGATGTCCAATAATACATCACAGACAATCGGTGATAGCCTGAACATCATTTGGACGATCGCTTCCAAAGACATCGCAGATGCGCTCAAAAATAGAGTGGTGATCTCAATGATCATCATGTTGAGCATCGTCCTGCTTGTGCCGAAGATGTTGCCCTATATCTTCGATCAACCGGAAACTGTGCTGCCGATTTACGATATGGATGACTCGCCACTGATTGCAGATCTGAAAAAGGCTCCCAATCTCTCGGTACAAGTGTTACGCTCGGAGCAGGAATTAAAGCAAGCCTTATGTAGCTCGATCTATCCTGAGATTGGCCTGCTGCTCCCAACGGATTTTGACCCGCTGAGCGAGGCAGGCGAAGAGGTTGAATTTCAGGGTTTTGCATGCTGGAGCAAGCGCCACCAGGTACAAGCTTTGCAGCCAAAACTCGAAGATTTGCTCTCACAGGCGCTGGGTCAGCCGGTGTCCATCCATGTCGAGGGGAACATGGTCTACCCACCCTCCGATAGGGTGCTTTCACTCAGCCTGGTAAATATAAATTCAGTGGTCATGATCCTGATGATAGGCATTTTCATGGTACCAAGCCTGCTCCTCGAAGAGAAGGAGACAAAGACGATGCAGGCTCTGTTGGTTTCACCAGCCAGCATTGGGCAAGTGGTGCTTGGGAAAGCCCTGGCGGGATCATTCTACATCCTGGTGACCGCAGTGATGATATTTGCCATCTCATGGGTGGATGTGATTCACTGGGATATGGTGATATTTTTCGTCATCAGTGGTGGTTTCTTCTCGGTGGCGGTAGGATTGGTGCTGGGCACATTATTCGAGAAGTCCCAGGATATGGTCGGATGGATGACCGCCCTCCTGCTACTCCAGGTTGGCACGGTCCTGGTAAGAATGCTGGGCATGGAACTACCCGCCTTGGTGGAGAGTATTCTCATCTGGGTGCCATCCGTTGCCCTGGCGGAGATCTGCCGAGCTATCTTCTCGGAGACCATATCTGCTGTACAGGTATGGACCAACTTTGGGATAGCAATAATCGTATCTATACCGCTTTATGCTCTCGTAATATGGAAAGTACAGCGGTCTGATCGATAAGTAAATATAAAAATTTGGCGATCATAAAGGAGAAATTTATTGAAAATACAGATACATTCCTATCATGCAAAGCCTATATCTGAACCCAAAATTCAGCCAGGCCCGGCTGCCTCAATGAACTTCATCATCCGCAGGAAAGTATAGAAAGTGTGGGTAGGTTGTTAGTTAACTAAATAAGGAGGAGATATGGATCGAGAGGGGTTTCGTGAGCTGCTCAAGAAACGCAAGCTGACCGATGATGAGATCGAGGCTTCAATTGTCATTGCCGAACGGTTCGAGGAATATCTTGGCTCTTTAGGTGAGACACCAGATGCAGCATCTTGCTGGAAGTTCTGTAAAAACCTTATCCATGAGGGACAGAACACCTATAATAATCTGCTTGCCTTAGCCCGTTATGGTCGTTTTACCAAAAATAACGTCATCTATGTTGCCATCCTGGAATTATTGGATGGTGCAGAAGCCCAACCCAACTTGCATCAAAAAGTTGGGTCCATGTTCGGTGAAGCTGTACAGGCTGAAGTCTTTGCTGGTATTGGTGTATCCCCATTAGGTCTGCCACCCCCCGAAAAGCCCTTTGATATGTTCCCGGTAATCGACCGGCTGATTGGAAAGGTGGGTTATGAGCCAACCGAGCAGTTGCTTTCTGCCTGCCTGAGGGATTTACCTGATGAGTATTTCCTCGATGAGCGAGAGAAGTATATTAAATCGACCACTATTGACGATTATTTAATAAGCAAGCATCAAGCGTTCGTGAGAGAACTTCAGAAATGCCAGCAGGATGGTGAGCTGTTCTTTTCGCAGGAAATCACAGACGAGGTGGTGGAATTTGTCAGGGATCGTCAAGAGATAGAGTGCGGCGTGCGGGAAGGGAATCTCTTGTACATATCGAAAATCCCTTACAATGCCAAACAATATCTAGCTGAGACTGACCCGACCCTGAAGCGATACTATGCCTGCCACTGTCCATGGGCACGCGAGGCAATCAAGAATGGAAACATCCGTCTGAATGCTGTTTTCTGCAATTGCAGTGGTGGATTCAGTAAGAAGCCATGGGAGGTCATTTTTGGGCAGACTCTCCAGGTTGAGCTGCTTGAATCGGCCATCAAGGGAGATTACCGCTGCCGGTTTGCAGTTCATCTGCCGGAGACATTGGAGATTACCTGAGCATGGCGGGGAAACCTTGCTGATCGTCGTCTCGCTGATGCGCTGGCTGGATGGGCGAAGGTTCCGCCATGGACTGCTACCATAACACCTGACTGGCGGGACAAAGTCGGCAACCAACTTTTAGGCTATTTCAACCGATGAATGTTAATTATCCTTCCGTTCAGACTTCACACCTGACTTTACGTCCCCTTAAGGATGCCGATGCAGGGGTGCTTCATCGTATCTACCAATCGGAGGGCGTATTGCGTTACTTCCCCAATCCCATTCCACCCACGCTGGAGAAAGTCCAGCGATTTATTGCCAGGCAGCAGGTGCACTGGGAGAAGTATGGCTATGGAGACTGGGGGGTGGTGCCGGGTTGTGAGAGCGAAATCATTGGTTGGGCCGGCTTGCAGTATCTGCCAGAGCTTGACGAAACTGAAGTAGGTTTCTTGCTGGGCCGCCCCTTCTGGGGGAAGGGTTATGCCACTGAAGGCGCACTGGCCTCCTTGCAGTTTGGCTTTGAGCATTATAGCCTGGATCATATCATCGCCTTGGTCCACCCGGATAACCTTGCTTCACGGCGTGTGATTGAGAAGTGTGGTATGAGCTACATGGAAAACCTTTCGCTGTGGGGGATTGAACTGATGCGCTATCGGACCGAAAGCTCTTTTCTGTCTGCAAGGTTATAGACCATCGACCTCGAACGTCCAGAGAGGAGAACGTCTTGTTTGCGGGTAATATCAAAAGAATGGTTTTGATCATAGCCGTGATCATATTAGCTGGCTGCAATCCTTGCAGGATAGCCAAATCCATCCCCTCTACCGCGACGTAAATTCAGTCAACTACAGCATTTGTACAGCCCAGCCCAAGTTCCACCTCAGTTTTACCAACCGCAATACCAGACTCACCGACTGAAATACCATTACCCAGTCCAACCGCGACCTTGCCAGAGAGTGCTGCGGTTAATGTATCATCCCCGCAGGTGCTGGCTGGTCACATCGGCATCGTGAGTGTCCTCGCTTTTTCACCGGATGGAAGGCATCTAGCCTCAACCGAGTCACAGGAATGAGGGACTGTATCGCATTCTGACATCGGTTTCAGGCTAACGGGGCAGGCGTTCCTTGGCTTCGTGTGCGGCAGCTTCCATCGCTTCGAACATCTTGTGAGCCTCTTCCGCGGTCAGCTTTGAGTCAAGCAGGGGCAGGTAGATCTCCTCTTCCTTGGCAAAGTGTAATTTAACCAATGTATAGAGACCATACAAGACACGTCGCAGCGCTCTGGCTTGATCAAAAGTGATGGAAAGCTGGGTCTTGTGAACGCGCAGGGTCCCAAGCTCCTGGGTCAGTCGGTCCACTTCGACATGGTCTCGGCTCATCGTCGCAGTCGCTTGCGCGGCTCCCATGGCTTTTTGGACCATGGGGTAAAGCGCCTTTTCTTCCGCCTGGGCATGGGGGAGCAGCTGACGGGTCAGGAAATTATAGGACTCTTCGATTTTGTCATGGGCTGAGCTGGTGAGGCCCTCGTTTACGGCATCGCCGGCCAAGCGCAGGGATTCAACGTGCGGGTAGAGCTCTGTGTGCTCATCTCTGAGGGGTTGGGTAATGCTTGCCATTTTTTATTCTCCTTTGGTGCAATGAAACCTTCCTATATCATACAACTTATTTGCGGTTTTAAACAGGGAATG
>CAZXPK010000032.1:0-29797 GCA_964642565.1 uncultured Anaerolineaceae bacterium | reverse complement strand
CATGAGTCCTACCTTGATACTGGATAACTAATGGCTCTGAGACAATCATGGCGAAGCGTTGATTGCTTATGTCAACATGGAAAGCATCCATATAGGCGGTGTTATCAGACATTGCCATTTCCATCAGGAAGACCAGCTCATAATCAGGAACCAGAGGAACGTTTTGGACATAATCGAAGGTCAACAAGTGCCGCTGACTGATGAACAACACTTCACCACCATGATTTACCGTTTGCTGGGTTTCGGTGGTTATAGTTTGTAAAGCAGCTTGAGCAGCTGTGTAGTCCCTTTTAGGGAGTTGTCCGCCTGTGGTCAGGGTGAAGTACATAGGGATAACCAGTGCAGCTCCGATGAAAATACCTTCGGATAGTCTGAGTAGAGTGTTTGAGTCTGAAGGAAGATCATCCAGAATATTTTCAACCCCTAGGGTTGGTCGATCAGGCTGGAAACGATCAAAGAAGATATAACTGCCAATCACCAGCAGGAGAGCAAGGTATGCATCCAGATTATGCAAATTGCTTCCACCCCCGATTTTGACACTGACGATTACACCACCCACAAGAAGCACGCCAAGTATGGCAGCCAATCCCATTACCCGGATGAGATGAAATTCTCGCCAGCGGTTGAAAAGACGCACAATCATCAGACCAATGAGCGGCAAAGAGACAAGGAGTGCGCTTGGCAGGATACCCAAGGGGAAAGTCGGGTTGGGGAGCAGGCGGTACCAAAGTAAATCGGAAGTGAAGCTGGAGCCGAACCACGATTGTGGATTGCCTGACCAAAGCTGATATGCCTGCTGGCTCGCAAAGGCGAGGCCAGTCCCTGCCAGCACCCAAATGACAGGAGGTAAAAGGTATCTCCATAGAGGGTTACCTTTTACCCTAACTTCCATCAAGTAAAGTGCAGCCGCTAATAGACCAGGGACGGGCAACCAATTCACCCGACTAATCCCTGCCCATAGGGAGGCAATCAAGACAACGAACAGAGTCCGCCAGAAGCGGGTGCTATCAAAGCCCCATAAAATTAGAATCACCATGAAAAGCAGGTGGTAATAAATGGGTCCTTGAAAGAGAAAAAGGAACCCCCAGAAGATCACACTCAGGGTTATGACTAGCGGTTTGTTACGAGCTAGAAGGGCAAGCTTACGTACCAACAACCAGCTGGTTAGGGAGGCAGTGGTGACCCACAAAATCACCTGCCAGAGTCTGCTAAGCCAAAGGGGTGAATTGGGGAATAAAAATGGAAACGACTGCAACAAGTAGCGGGTGGGATGCAGGATGGAAGGTGGCACTGAAAGACGGTAAACTTGCTTTGATAACCAGAGTGAAGCGTAATAATAACGGCTGGCTTCCGACCAGGCAAGTGAAAACGGATAAGATGAGATATCGGGGATAAAACTGGCGAGCTTATAGGCAGTAGCATAACCCGATGTGGTGAGCAGAAGGGCAGCACCCCAACCCTGCCGAGGCCAGACTTGTCGGAACAGGAAAGCCCCTCCTATGGATAGCAGACAAAATATTCCCAAACGAAGGGGAATGTTGGCCAGCAGGTTGATGGCAGGTGACAATACCAACCAGGGAAACAGGGCAAATGAGATTAGGTAAATTATGCCGTAAACTTTACGGAGCATAAATTATCTCAAATCAGCAAACAATGCGTGGATATAGACATTTGGGTGTGCGAAAAAAGCCTTTGCGTTGGTTCCACAACTTATTTGTGGAAGGATTGATGTGAAATAATCCATAATCCTATTATTTTCTACCGGCCATGATATCTGGGATGAACAACGCTCCAGGAAGACTGGCGATCATTTGCAGGAGGCGCATCAATAAGGCCAGTGTGAGACCGGATGATTGGGATATACCTCCAATTGCGACGTAAAAAAATGTCATCGCAAGCTCTTGCACCCCCATGCCGTTAATTGAAATGGGTAGCAATGTGACGAAATATGTAGCGCTCCATAAACCCATCACCGGCCAGAATGAGATATGCTCGCCCATCCCACCTAACAACAGCCAGACCATGGCGAAAGTGCAGAGCATATGCACCCAGGTGAAGCCAAGTGCCCCTAAAAGTGAAAGTGGTTTATTCAGCCATACTTTCAATGCCTGCACAAGCTCCTGTAAAAAACGCCGGATCTTGTTTGCTAGCGGATTCAGCCAGGGAATTACGATGGTCGTTGTAGGTGAGCTTGTGGCATACTGGATATAGGCAGGTATCGCGAACGGGAGTGCCATGGCCATGCCGGTCATACCAACCAGACGATCCACGACCAATGAAGCCAAGCTGATTGCCTGGTCAAACCCCAGGCGGATTGCTCCTGCCAAACGCACGACATCGCCCCCAATGGTGGTGGGCAGGAAGTTAGAAGAGAACAGCATGGCGAAGGTCAAACGGATGGACTGGTTGGGAGTGATGCCAGTTCCAGCAGAGCGCATTAACACGTGCCAACGTCCAGCCACTGCAAAGCGCGAAATCATGACTAAGATCAATGCCAAAACAAATCGCCACCAGTCAATCTGCCCAGCTGCTGAGGCAATTCCTGACCAACCTTGTTGGCTCAGCAAATAAATGAGCAATCCAACTGCCAGCAGAGTACCAAACCACCGCAGCCATGAGGAGTGAGCTCGCCTGGTTCCAACTACCTGATCAGGAGGCGTGTCGGATTGAGAGCCCCTATAGGTCAGCTTTTTGCTCAGGTGATCTCCCTTCCGAGGCGTTTCAGGTCAGTATTCTGTATTATTTCTGCCAATCCATCGATATTCACTTTAGGTGCCCAATCAAGTCTCTAGCATACCCCGGCTGAATCTGCAACAAGCAGGTCAACCTCAGCTGGGCGGAAAAAGAGAGGATCCTGGAGGACATAATCGTGGTAATCCATTCCCAGGTAGGAGAAAGCTTTTTCACAAAATTCATGGACGGAATGAGATTCACCCGTTCCTACGACGAAAACTTCAGGATGATCATTTTACCTGATAGCCTTCGATAGCAGCAGCTCAACCCAATAAGAGCCATCCTGACCAGTGACTCCGGTGATGATTGTGGTCAGCACGATGACTTTTCTCAAATATCAATATTCAATGATTGAATTATAAACTAGAATCCCGTGAAGATGGATTCTTCTTACGTTTATGATCCCAGATAACCCCGCCTATAAGGATCATCCCAGAAATTAGGAGAATGATCAAGGTCATCAATTTGATATCCAAATGAATAAAACCAGGATAGTAACGGCCTAAATACCATTCAGTGAACAACCCAACGAAAACCACCTCGACAGCCAACCAACGCCAAAGCCAGGAATCGCGCCGGGAACGAGCCCATTCCCATGCCCAGGCAACCAGGATCACCTGCCAGAGCAGGAGAATTGCTCTGTAGCGCGGATTATCCCATTGGTCTGCGCCCGCGTTTAAGGCCGCCACCATGATCCATGCCCAATTGACGATGCTGATCCAGATCAGCTGATAACGACGGGATTCGGCGCGGTTGCGAAAAACACCCAGTGTGCCATAGATAAGGAAGAGGGCTAATGCATACCATCCTGCGGCGCGCAGGAAACCAATGATACGCATGATCCATGCTGCACTTGGATCACCCACGATGGCGGGCAGCACAGGTTGAGCAATCCCATACACTAAGATGATTAGCCATCGCCACTGTTCACCAGCGCTCTCCAATAAGCTTTGGAATATCCCGGAGCTGCGCTCGAGCAGGTAGCTTTGGAAGGTAAAGTTGTTCTTAAACCAGGTGAGGTAGACGTTTAAAGGTCCGCTCCCTTGTAACGAGGGCAGTTTCGCCAGGACCGAGCTCGCCACCAGCAGAGCAACCAGGAGCAGGCTGACCAACAGAGCGATGGTCAAGATTGTCTTTCGCCGATTGAGAGCTTGTAAAGTAATAGGGTCGAAGAGCCAAATTCCTAGAAGAACGGCGAAGGAAATAAAACCTACCAGTGGTTGAATAGGAAACAAGAATATCATTGAGAGGATGATCCATAACCAACCAGGCATTTTCCGAGCCTGGATTTCGGATAATCCGTAGAAAGATATCGCAGTCATTGGGATAACAATCGCCTCCCGCATCTGGCTGCTACCCAATAAAACACTCTCAGGATACACAGCGAATAACCAAATCGCAAGGAGTGCAGTTTTATCGCCGAACCATGTACGGGAAGCCTTCCAAAGACATAAAACCCCCCAGGCAGAGATAGTGGCACCCAGAATGAGGATCAGAAAGGGGCGATGTGCGTCTGGGCTGAGGGTACGGTAGATGAATGCACTCAGGGCAAGCATGCCTCCGTATTGGTCACCAGACAACCGACCGGAGAAGGCAGTTATCAATGAGTCTCCGGAGACTGCCAAACTCCAGGCTTGATTATCACGAATATAAGCGTCCGTATAAACATAACCAGCTTGATGCTCTTTATTATCCTGGTAACCGAAAATGGGTAATAGGAGAGTCAGGGCGACTCCGATCCCCAGGCGAAGAAAAAAAGAAATCAGGGCAACCGTAGTGACTTTCTGACTGGCTTTAACTGCCTTCCAGACTCCATAGATGCTGATTGCACCAATCCCAAGCAGGATGGTATAGGCGATCCAACTTTGTAACATGTGCCCGCTTTTATCCAGGAAAGCAAGCAAGGCAGCGATGATAAGGATTGCAAAGCTTATCATCCAGAATTCTTTTGTGAATCGAATTTTGTTCATATTAGAAAAATCGTATTGGAGGCGAAAAGACTATTGCTTCGATGAGGGTATGGGAATAGCCTGCTTGCGGATGATTAATTGTAGAATGAAAACTGCAACCCATAAAACTACCAGTGACTGTAGAGGAACTAGAAAGCGTGGATTATCTCCATGGTCGAGAAGAGTTTGTAGGATTGATGCAATCCAGATATTAGACAACAACATCCATAAAAACGCACGCAAGGCAGGCTTGGTAAACCGGACGAGTTGATTTGGTAGTTTATGGCGAATTGCTGGGAGTAAATCGATGAGGGCAAAATAAATCGAAGAGAATATGAAGACAAGATTGATCAAAAAAAGGGTACCACGCTGGATTTGGATAGCGAATTTGATGCCGTTCGCCAACCCTGGAAAGCGTAAGGCACCAGCCGACCAATAGACTGAGGTTCGCCAGAACATCCACCAACCTGAGATTGCATTTTTAAGAAATTGAAAAGGATGCTCCAGAATCAGCTGGATTGAGATACGCGTGAGTACTCTTGATAGCGTGTAAAAACCATAACCCGAAACCTGGCTCATCTCGGGTATGGCATCCCAGATCGCGTTGGTTTGGGTGCCATATTGAGCAATGTGAGCGTCCCTGTATTTGATATATGTATCCCGCAATGCGGCATATTCGTCAGGAACGTATTGAAAGAAATTACCCGTATGCTGCACGAGGTGATAACCGGTCATGGTCGTTAGGGACCAGTCACCGAATTGGTTATGGATGAAGGTTATCCAACCGCCTACCAGGAGAACGACTGGAATCAGAAACGCGATTCCAAAACGCCAAGGAAGGTGGCGGTAATGGGTTGGCTCCTTTTCAATAGTAGTGTCTCCCTCACCTTCCCGCTTTGCAGGATTTTTAATCAGCCTGGGTTCGAGCCATAGAAATATAAGTAAGAAGAATGGAAGGTAGATGAATAATGGACGGACCAGGAGAGTAATTGAGGAGATCAACCCCAATAAAAAAGCCAGCCAGATGCTGCGGATTTTCGGATATAAAAGCCAGGCAAGTACTCCGACCATGGTCACGACAAGCAGGAAGGTAGATAATGACTCTGTAAGAAGGTTGGATTCAAAAAAGAGTTGGCCCAAGTTAAGGGTGTGCACCAGGGCAATTAACCCTCCAAACCAGGGTTTATCCGTCAGTTTCCAGCCGATATAAAATATGAGGATTGTGGTTACGAACCCCAGAAGAAGCTGAATTAGCCAAACCCGCTGGTCACTTCCCATCAGGGCTAAAAATATTGGATAACCGGGTGTTCGGGTGCCATCGTAATTAGCGAATCCGTTTAATACAGCTTCTGCCAGGCGGCGATAGCTGGGAGTGTCACTATATGTAACAGGCTGGTAGAGAAATATTACCAGCAGCCGTTCAATAAATCCCACTGTGAACACAATAACCAACCACAAGATTGGTGAAGTTGAATGTTTCTTAGGAAGCACAGGTTTGGATTCGGTCATACGAGACAGATTTTTATGGTTGAGGAATGAACCCTTGCAGTGCTTTGCGCGCTCGTTCCAACCAGGTGTACTGATGGATATCCAGCCAGGCTTGTTGAGCTAATGAGTTGCGTTTTTCTTCATCATATATCAAGTTTCCCAGGGCCTGTGACCAAGCATCAATATCCTCGGGCGGACAAAGAATAGAATTGGAGGGATTCAATACTTCTCGAATCACGGGAAGGTCGCTGGAGATGATTGCCCGTTTGCAAGCCATATACTCAAACATTTTCATGGGGCTGGCATAAGTGGTCGAATTACCACCACTGCTACCAGTGATTACTCTTTCGTAAGGCATTAATAGGATATCTGCAGCTGCCTGGAACAACGGAAGCTGGCTATTTTCAACGAAACCAGTCAGGGTGATATTCCTGATGTTTTCAGCAGCTAAACGCTCGCACCAGACATTTACATCTTGTTGGCGACCACCCACCCATAAAAAGTTAATACCCGGGAAACAGCGGGCGAGCTCTGTCAATAAAGACATCCCACGTCCGGGGTATAAATGCCCGGTATAACCAACGGTTAGCATGGTAGGCATATCGAGGAGTTTACGTGCCGCAGTTGGTTCAGGTAAATTGGTGTAACGCTCCATATCCACACCATTGGGGGACATTCGCATGAGGTTCTGATCATTAAGGTCAATATTGAAGCGTTTATGTAATTGATTGGCAAGGGCATGGGTAATAGGTAGAAGACGTTTTTTTCCTGGAATTTTCTGAAAGAGGCGAAATAATGAAGGTCCAAACTTGCCTTCAGGCGGTCCGTGCAGCTCGATGATCACAGGCAGGTTAGCCAGTAGTGAAAATATTCCTGCCTGGATGAACCAGACATAGGAGATATCCGCCTTTAATTGATGTGCCTTTCGGACAGCCTGGAATGCAAAATCGTAGCGATTAAGACTCAGGCGGGAGGTTAACCACTCAATTGGGAATTGAGTTTTGAGACCATAGAAGGAGGCTAAATCAGTATTTTTAAGTTGGTGCTTGAATCGAGGTAAGAACAGATGCACCTCATGCCCCAATTGACCGATTGCCTGACAGGCTTTCATCACCTGCATGCTGTTCGCGGTGGTGGAGGGTACACGGGAAGCGGAAATACAGGTAACGATCATATATTAAATCCAGGAATTCATACTGGTATGTCCTTTGAGGTGGGCTCGACAGATGTAATATCTCGAGCTTCATGATCCCGAATCTCACGCCAACCACGCCAGGCAGTTATTCCAACAGAAATCGCCAAATAACCTGCAAGGATGGCTGACATGATTAGATAGCCACTTCCAGGGACCAGCCAAAGAATGAGCAAGATTTCAATCACTCCGACCGCCAAAGCCACTAAAAGCGGATAGGAGGGTTTTCCGAAAGCCAGCAATAAGGGCCTGTTCCAGTTAAAGATATTGGCAATGCCATATCCAACCAATAGTATCAGCACCACCGGATAGACAGGGGCGGTGCCGGGACCAAAAACCAGTGGGATCAACCACCAACCGAGGAGAGCAATCCCAACAGTAGCTGCCAAAGTCCAGACTCCCGCGATGGAGCTGATCCGTTTGAGTAAACTGCGGGTTTTTTGCCACTGGCGGAGTGCGATGGTACGGGTAATTTCAGTATAGGTCGGCCACGTGAATGGATCGATGGGCAGGGTGATGAAATTGATGATGGATAATCCCAGCTTGAAAAATCCCACATAACTCTGAGCAACATCCGCCGGGCTCAAGTATGTAAGATATAGAAGAGCATTATCACGTGTGACAAGATTGACCGTACCATTCAGGTTAGTGTTGACTGCAAATCGCAGAATACCCCGCCATTCCTTCACCTGCCTAAGGGATGTGGACCACCATCCAAGACCTAAGGTTTGGTTCATCTGCCTGATTGCTAAAATGGAGATGGCAACACCAGCGAATGTTTTCCCCAACAGGTAGGCACCGAGAACCTCAACAACCCCGCGTTTTAGCAGGAAAGCTATGAGGATAAGGACAAAGGTGATGGCACTTTGGATGGCATTGATGATTGCCAGGCGATCAAAGCGTTTATGGGCTTGAAGAACGCCAGAGGAAGTTTCATAAACCAGATTGGCAAGTAACATCAATCCATAAAATGGAAACAGGACTGCCACTGACGAGTCTTTAGCTAAGAAACGCGCTGCCCAGGAGGTCAGCAGCAGTAAAACCAGGTAAGCCAGGACCGAGGTGACAGCTTCGATAAGACCGATACCTTTGACCAGGGCAGCTGCCTGCGGATTATGGGTAGAATTTTGACTGACACCCTTAGAGGCCGGGATATTCTCCGCATCATCTTTTTGACCGGTCGCCAGAGCTTGTCCAAGGTATTTGACCACGACTTCGCTCATGCGGAAGGAGAGCAGGCGATTGATATTCGAGGTAAAGGTTTGGATAGTGGCGACCAACCCCAAACCGGCGACACCTAAAAGTCGAGTGGCGAAGATAGAGCTGAACATGCCCAGACCAGCCGAAATGGTGTTACTGCTGAAGAGGTAACTGCTGTTTTTTAGGACTCCTCTGAGCAGTTTATCCTGCCACCAGGTGCGAAGAATATTCAGCATAAGAGGCTATGATTAAGTGTTCGGTGAGATAAGCCGTGGATAGAAAGAAAACGTCAAGGGGTGAGTATATCGCTCGCCCAAGAACGTTCCTGGTTGTACCAATCTACTAGCTTAGCAACGCCATCGTTTAAGCCGATATCCGGTTTCCAATCCAGCAGTCTGCGAGCTTTCTCGACGTCTGCCCAATTTGTGGTCATATCCGCTGGATGAGCTGGGTAATACTCGATTTTTGCTTTTTGACTGGTCAGGGATTCGAGCAAGCGTATCAGACCAATGATATTGATGACTTCATGACCACCCAGGTTGATGATCTCATATCCTAAAGGTTTGAGACCCAATAACGTCCCGCGGGCAATGTCATCCACATAGGTAAAACCGCGCGATTGCTCCCCATCACCATTCACCTTTACAGTTCGCCCTTCAGTGATCCATTGGGTGAAGCGGAACATGACCATATCGGGGCGCGGCGCCGGACCATAAACTGTAAAGTAGCGGAATATCGTGACATCCAAACCGTATAAATAATGGTAAACATGGCACAAGACTTCAGCGCTTTTTTTTGTGGCAGCATAGACCTGAAGAGGAAGATTACTGCTGTAAGTTTCAGGAGTTGGGAGGGGAGCTTCTCTGCCATAGACGCTGGAGGTGGAAGCCAGGATGAATTTGGGGATATTTTGCTCCCGGCTAAATTCAAGCAAGTTCAATGTGCCAGTAATATTAGTATCAACATACACCCAAGGGTTTTCAACAGACTGGCGTACACCTGCTCGAGCTGCCAGGTGGATGACTGCCGCGTACTTGTGTTGTCTCAGAGGTGATGTGTCAGCAAAAAAAGCTCGTTCTGCTATATCTGACCGGTGAAAGATGAAATTGGGTTGGTGCTCGAACTTCTTTAGACGATATTCCTTCATGCGAACATCGTAGGCATCATTCATGTTATCCACACCTACAACAGTATGACCTGCATCGAGCAGCATTTCAGCGACGCGTGACGCGATGAATCCGGCTGCACCACTTACCAGATAATTTCCCATAATTTATAGCCGCACTACTTTTGGATTATTCTTGCCCAATTTTCCCAAGGCATTACGCGAATCGAAAATGAACTTAGCCTCTTTTAGGATGGCTTTATAATCGTATGCCGAATGATTGGTGATGATAACGACACAATCTGAGTGGCGTACGGCATCCATCATATCTGTGACGCTTTGCATCTCGATATCATCGTGCGTACGCAGGCGAGGGATATAAGGATCATGGTATTCAACTTGCGCCCCTTTCTTTTGAAGCAGACCAATCACATCCAGGGCGGGAGATTCACGGATGTCATCGATATCAGGCTTGTAGGCTGCCCCCAAAACCAGGCATTTGGAGCCTTTTAACGATTTTCCTCGATCGTTGAATGCGTCGATCACTCTGCTGACCACGTAGCGAGGCATGTTAGTGTTAATATCAGCAGCTAATTCGATGAAACGAGCATTATATTGAAACGCCTTCATTTTCCAGGAAAGATACAATGGATCGATAGGAATGCAATGGCCTCCGAGACCTGGACCGGGTGTGAATTTCATGAATCCGAATGGTTTACTTGCAGCGGCATCGATCACCTCCCATACATCCACGCCGAGACGTTCGCACATGATGGCTAGCTCATTGACCAGACCGATATTAATCATGCGGAAGGTGTTTTCAAGCAATTTGGAGAGCTCAGCTGTTTCTGCTGAAGAAACAGTTACCACTGTTTTTAAAGCCTGTGAGTACCAAACTGCAGCGACTTCACCACATTCTTCAGTGATGCCACCAATCACCTTGGGGGTATTAAGTGTGTTCCAATCCTCACGTCCGGGGTCAACCCGCTCGGGAGAGAAAGCCAGGAAGAAGTCCTTGCCGACAACGAGTCCCTTATCCTTGCCGAGTTTGGGGAGGAGGACTTCACGGGTCGTGCCAGGGTAGGTGGTTGATTCGAGGACGATGATCATGCCTGGGTGAATGTATTTGGCAAGCTCCTCCGTAGCACTCAGGATGAACGACATATCAGGGTCGCCGGTTTTCCGTAGGGGCGTGGGGACGCAGATGCTTACCGCATCGCAATCGCGCAGGGCAGAAAAATCTGTCCTCGCTGAGAATCTGCCGGCTTTCAGGAGGCTGGCGACCTGTTCGTGTGGAACATCCTGGACATAACTTTCACCTTTGTTCAATGCGTTCACTTTGCGAGGGTCAGGATCGATACCGATGACGTGAAAGCCTGCCTCACCGAAAGCCGCAGTAAGTGGTAATCCCACATATCCCAGGCCAAGGACACTAATTTTAGCTGAGTGGTCTCGAAGAGAATTTAACAATGCATCTTTTATTGAGGTCATATAATCTCACTTGATAAATATCAGAACAGACTCAGCTGAGTGGGTTCAGATTTGTTTTCGGGTGGTTTTTCTTCTTTGATGATAGGAGACTCATCTGCTTTGGCGATTAACTCCGGAAGGTGTACGAAATCGCGCTCCACCGACATCTTCAGGGATGGTTGATGTAGGGCAGCTGCGGGATGGAACATAGGTACCACAAGGCGTCCTTTGATCCGAAATGATTGCCCATGTACATCGCTAATTTTGGCGTTTGGCAGGAAGCGTGCCATTGAATAACGACCCAGGGTGACAATGACCTTCGGGTTAATTACCTGGATCTGGCGTTCCAAATAATCACTGCACGCCGCTAGCTCATCAGGAAGAGGATCGCGATTATTGGGAGGGCGACATTTAACCACATTTCCAATAAACACTTGTTCCCGTCGCAGGTTTATTTTGGCTAATAATTCTTCCAGATATTTTCCTGCGGCGCCAACAAAAGGGCGACCCTGTTCGTTTTCATGGAATCCGGGTCCTTCACCGATAAACAAGATTTCAGCGTCCACAGGTCCTTCGCCAGGGACAGCCAATTTACGCGAATGGTGCAACATACAGCGTTGGCACACCGAAACCTCCCCGGCAATTTGAGCCAGAGTGGCTTCAGCAAGACGCTTTTTTTCTTCGTCCACTAGCTGCCTCCTTAGCATTGTTGCGTAAGTATAAAGGATAATTGTTCATTTATCCATAATGGGTATTGGATCTAGATACCCAATTTGCTTAGCCAGGCAAGATACTGTGTCCCCAGCTTGTCAATGGTCATTAAAACTGCATCCTCATTATTGTCTTTATAATAACGAAATCTTCGTCCAACGATAGTGAATCCAAATTCTGTATACATCTGCTGGGCTAGTAGATTATTTTCACGAACCTCGAGGGTGGCAAGTATAGTACCTCGTTGGATGGATTGGCGTAACACCTCTGCCAGTAATTTTTTCCCGTAACCATATCCACGAAATTCTGGATGTATAGCTATTGTGGCGATATGAGCTACATCAATAACAACCCAGACAACTGCCATTCCGATCACAATAGGCTTCGTATTGCTAGGAATAAGCTCTGCGACTAATGCAAGGGTGGTGGGGTTCTCATTCAGCTCGAATAGATAGGATTTCTCTGGCCACGGTAAGGAAAATGAAAGAACATCAATCTCATGGACTCGGGGGATGTCTTCCAATTCCATTGGGCGAAATCTCAATGTTTGGATCTGAACTGGGAGGGCGGAATGAGACACAGACACGGTTTGATTTTGCTAGGTTCAATCAGTGAGTTGATTCACTGGAGAGAATTATTTATTCTGGGATTGGTTCGCCCAGGTGTAGATAGGTCGGGGAGAGAGTCGCAGGATCGTCGACATCTCCAGACACCCACCGTTTCCATGCGAGTTCTGCCAATAGTGAAGGACGACGGATGGAGTGAGCTGGCGAGGCGAGGATAACATTTTTGTATTTCCTCGCCAATGCATGCTGTTGCTCTTCCGTAAGCTCACCACAGACCAGGGTTGGCTCATGAATATGACGAGAGAGTTTTAGGGCGTCCATAATCTCAATGGGAGGGTTTAGCTCCCAGTGTCCATTGGTGGCGGAGTACCATCCAACAGCCAGTCGACCACGTCCTGCCTGGAGCACAGCTGCTAGGGGTACTTCGGAAGAGATCGGTTGAGATTCAGCCACGATATCAAGGGTTGGAATTCCAATGATAGGCAGGTGACATGCTAGAGCTATGCCTTTTGCCACTGCCAGACCAATCCGTAAACCAGTGAAGGATCCGGGTCCGGTCGCAACTGCCAGGAGTTTGAGTGTTTGGATTTCTAAGCCAGCGCGGGAAAGCGTTTCTGCAATTGCGGGAGCAAGCTCGATGGTGTGGTAATTATGGCTTGCCCAAATCGTTTCGCTGAGGACCTGGCTGCCATCATAAATGGCGATACCAACATGGCGCGTAGAGGTATCAATGGCTAAAAGCACTCACCCTCCATATACCAATTTGCGAAAGCGAGACAATAATTCTTCATAATTCTGGCCTCGGGCAGAGAATATCAAATCTCGCTGGACATCATCAATATAATTCAGATGCACCCATAATCCGTGTTCAGGCAACACGGTCTGGACGCGCTCCGCCCACTCGACAATCATAGGGCCTTGGTCAAGCATATTCTCTAAATCGAGATCTACCGCTTCGGTTGGACCGTTCAGACGGTAAGCATCCAGGTGGAAAAGACGCAAGCCTTCCGTATGACGGTAGACATTGACAAGCACGAAAGTCGGGCTGGAGACTGGGTCGAATGATCCCCAGCCAGCTGCAATCCCTTGTACCAGTGTGGTTTTCCCTGATCCAAGATCACCTACCAGGGCGACCAGGTAGCCGGGCTGTAGCAGTGCTCCAAGCCGCATACCCACCCGCTGGGTCTGTTCAGTGCTTCTGCTAATAATTTCCAGTGAGTGGGAATCGAGTATGGGCATGAGAGGATTATACAGCGGATTATTAAAAAAGCATAACTTGATCCACTGAACTTGACGCAGTGCATAGGATGTGAGGTGATTATGGCTATCCTTTCATTTTTAGATTAGCCAGTGAAGCAGCTACTCGTTTCATGCCTATATTCTCAAAAAAAATATCCACTATTTCATCATCATCCTGGATGCGACTACTCAACACCATGCCAGCTCCCCAAACTGGATGCTGCACATGCACCCCAGGCTGGTATTTTTGTGATGTGACACGTGCTGTTCCAGGACGTTTTGATTCCCATTGGATGGTTTTCGAATCAAAGCTGGTCAGCTTCGATGGTCGCATGGTGCGCATGGAGCTGGTATCATCCAGGAGGGTATCTGGGATGTCGGATAAGAAGCGCGACGGTTCAACAGGATCCGGGTAACCAAATGCACTTCGGTTTTGAGCATACACCAGGTAAAGCCTGTCTTTTGCACGGGTGACGCCTACATATAATAACCTTCTTTCCTCCTGCATGGCTTCTGGATCATCAAAGGAACGGGAATGTGGAAGTGTACCTTCATTCAGCCCAGAGATAAATACTATTGGATATTCCAACCCTTTGGCGGCGTGCAATGTAAGCAGAGTGGGTACATTTGCACTGGTTTCGATCGTGTCTTGATCGGAGACAAGGGCGATGTTTTCGAGGAATTCACTAAGGGTTCTATCCTGGTATTCAGAAGCCAGGCGACGTAACTCCATCACGTTTTCCCAACGGTCGTTACCTTCATCAGTACCGTCATCAATGTATGCATGATAATCGGTTTCATCAATAATGCGATCCATGATTTTGAGTGGATCAAGCTCATCCACCTGTGTGGTCCAATATGAGAGTAGCTCTCCAAATCCTACCAGGATGGTCATAGCTCGATGTGGGAAACTGGCTTTAAATTGCTCTCCATCGCGACCCATCTGGAGCAAAAGTTCACCCGGAGTCTGCCTGGCTTTTTGGGCTTGGGTGCGTAAGACTTGCAAGGTTTTATCGCCAATACCACGCGGAGGTACATTGATGACCCGGATTAGACTAAGTTCGTCATTTGGGTTATGCACCAGGCGCATGTATGCAATGATGTCTTTGACCTCGCGCCGACCATAGAATCGTTGGGCACCGACGAGTTTGTACGGCAACCCGGCATGGAGAAAGGCTTCCTCCAGCAAACGGGATTGGGCGTTTGTGCGGTACATAACTGCCGCATCTCCGGGTTTGATTTGCTGGCGCCCAACGAGGCTGGCAATTGTGTCAACGATAAATGAGGCTTCCTGACGGTCATCATATGTCTCATGCAACATAACCTTCAGACCTTCACTGCGCTCGGTAAATAATCTTTTTGGAGTGCGGTTCGGGTTCGGGTCGATGACCGCCATAGCTACATCCAGAATTTGTTGGGTAGAGCGGTAATTCTGCTCCAGCAGAATTACCTGGGCATCAGGATAATCCTGTTCAAAGCGTAGGACGTTGCGATAATCTGCCCCACGCCAACGGTAAATCGATTGGTCGGCATCCCCAACCGCAAAGATATTATTGTGGTAAGAGGATAACCTTCTCAACAAGACGTATTGGGCCAGGTTGGTGTCCTGAAATTCATCCACCAAGACGTGCTCATACCGGCGGGAATAGCGTTCGCGCACAGCAGGCTTATCATCCAATAAGAAAGCGGTGTAAAGGAGAAGATCATCAAAATCCACGGCGTTGTTCGTCAAGAGCATTTGCTGGTAGCCAATGTAAACCCGCTTAACGACTTCGTCGCGATAGGTTTGAAGCGGATATTCATCAGGAAGGATCAGTTCATTTTTCGCATTGGAGATGGAATTCAATATCGCCAGGGGCCGGTATTGCTTGTCATCCAGGTTTAAGTCAGTAATGACGCGCTTGACCAGACCCATCTGGTCGTCTTCATCAAAGATGACAAAGTTTGAATTGAATGGCAGGTGTTCTGCCTCACGGCGGAGGATACGCGCGCAAGTAGCATGGAAAGTACCTAGGGTCACTCCACGGGCGCTTTCTCCCAATAAATTGATTACCCGATTTTCCATCTCACGAGCGGCTTTGTTGGTAAAAGTGACTGCCAGTATGTTATATGGTCGTACCCCCATCTTACCGATCAAATATGCGATACGTTGGGTGAGGACGCGTGTCTTACCAGAACCGGGTCCCGCCATTACCAAGACGGGACGCAAACCTGCCGTAACAGCCTGTTGTTGTTGTGAATTTAGACCAGCGAGGAGGTCCATCCGGCAAATTCTACCATACTTACAAAACTGACAATTTTAAGGTTATTAGTTGTCAAGATTCTGGCTCTGGGCTAAAATCACAGCATGGATTGGGGCATGATTGGGCATGAATGGGCTGTTGACCTGCTGGCAGAGCATGTGGCTCATGGGCGAGAACGACATGCATATCTACTCACTGGTCCACAGGGTGTGGGACGACGAACATTAGCTCTGCGATTCGCGCAAGGATTAAATTGTCTTAAGCCGCCAACACCAGGCCAGCCATGCCGGAAATGTTCAGCCTGTAAGCGGCTTGAGGTGATGCAGCATCCGGATCTAATGGTGGTCGAGACTGAACATGAGGGGGAGGTTTTGAGAATCGATCAAGTGCGTGAGTTGCAGCACACTCTGTCATTAGCTCCTTACGAGGCGCGCTACAGAGTAGCGTTGATCTTGCGCTTTGAGGAAGCCCATGCTAGTGCTGCCAATGCCATGCTGAAAACACTGGAAGAACCTCCGCCACAAGTGGTGGTCATCTTAACTGCAAAGAGCATGGAGAGTCTTCTGCCAACCATTGTCTCGCGGTGTGAAATTATTCGACTACGCCCATTGCCTTTGAGTGAGACCTCCAGAGGTTTGCAGGTCATCAAGGGTATACCGCAAGTGAGTGCTGACAAACTAGCGCATATTTCTGGTGGACGTCCAGGATATGCGATTCGGTTGTATGAGCAACCCAAGTTGCTAGAGCAAAGGCAATCTTATTTAGCAGAGCTGATCCAATTACTCGCCTGCTCACGAGGTGACCGATTCGCATTTGCCACAGGGAGGGTTAAAGACAAAGAAGAATTACGAAGTGAGCTTCAAGTCTGGCTTACATTTTGGCGGGATGTGTTCATTTGTGCAACGGGAATAACCGACACAATAACCAACCTGGATTATTTAGCACAGCTCAAGAGCCTGGCGAACGATATTGGGTTGAGTAAAGCGCAATTCTATGTAGGCGCCATCGAGGACACTATGGATCGAATTGATCGTAATGTAAACTCACGCCTGGCATTAGAAGTTTTGCTCATGGATTTCCCAAAGATATCTATCACGGGGTGATTAGGAACTATGCTATACTGAGATGGGGCTGCTATTTGGATGAATAAATTACTTCCGGAAATTGAAGGGGATAATTCAACTCGCTCCTCCTTGGAGTTGCTCTATCATATCAGCCGCGAGCTGAGCTCAGCGCTGGATTTACGTACGCTCTTGGAACGCGTTCTGATTTTATCCATGCAAAATGTTGGAGCAATAAATGGTTCCATAATCGTATTGGATGACAATGGAATACCAGTTGATTCGGCGATTGTTGCCGGGGATACGATCCATAACCATACTACAAAGCGGTTGATTGATACACTCGAAAGAGGTCTATCAGGTTGGGTTATGCGAGAACGACGGGTGGCATTGGTTGAAAATACCAATCAGGATTCACGTTGGATGCCACGCCAATATGAAGACGACGAAAAACAAAACCCTAAATCTGCAATCAGTGCACCAATACTCACGCGTGACAAACTGGTAGGCATCTTGACCCTGGTTCATCCAAAACCAGGTTTTTTCACCCCCGAGCATGTTGCCTTGGTGCAAGCCATCGCAGACCAGGCGGGTATTGCGGTGCTAAATGCCCGATTGTATGCGGAAAGTCAACGACATGCAGAAGTGATGACCTCACTGGCAAAAAGCGCATCAGGGATTTCTGCCAGCTTGAATTTAGAAGATGTATTTATGGGCATCCTGGAACAGACTGAATTGGCGTTAAATATACAAGTGGTTACGCTTACATTAGTCGACCTCCAAAGCGGCAACTTAGAGATTAGAGCTGTTAAAGGATGGCAAAAGACACAACCGGGAAGATTCCCTCGTAAAATTGAACATGGAATATCATGTTGGGTCGTAGAGCATGATGAAGGCACGATCATCCAAGATGTTAGCAAGGACAGTCGGTTTGACCTCGAAGCTGACCAGGTAAAAGGGATAATCTCCAAAGCAGTCCTGTGCGCTCCGATCCATTACCGAGGACAGGTGATTGGTACATTGGAGGCAATCAATCCGAAAGAAGGGGATTTTGATAATGATTCATTGCTCATCCTCTCAGGGATAGCCAACCTGGCGGGTACTGCCATCCGTCATGCTCAATTATTTGAGCAGCTTCAGGCAGCGCATCAAAGATACCAGGACTTGTTCGAAGATAGCATTGATCCAATCTTAATCACCAACTGGAGGGGAGAGATTTTAGAAGCAAACCGTAAAGCTGTATTGACCTCTGATTATAGTAAAGAAGATTTAAAATTAATGCGAATTAACCAAATCCATAAGGTTGACAATGATTTGGTTGGTGATGATTTTACTCAGCTTCATTTGGGCAAGACGCTGACCTATGAATCAAATTTATGTACTGCTAGTGGTCATCAGGTACCGATAAAAGTATATGTTCGTGAAATTCAAACTGAAGATCTATCACGCTTGCAGTGGATATTGCGTGATATTACTGAGCAAAAAAAGCTTGATACCCTAAGGGATGATCTGACTTCGATGATTTACCATGACTTAAGATCACCGCTGGCTAATGTTGTCTCGAGCCTGGATTTATTAGAAACAATGCTGCCATCGGGTGATAAAGCAATGAAATCATTGTTAGAGATTTCCATGCGATCAACTGAACGAATCCAACGGATGACCGAGTCGTTGTTGGATTTGAGTATTTTGGAACCGGGGCAACCTATCGGGAAAAGAATGCCGGCAAGTGTCTCCGATTTAGTTTATGAAGCGGTTACAGCGATAGAGTCGACGATAAATAATAAAAACCAATCCATCAGTTATAAACTTAATAAAAATCTCCCCAATGTTATGGTTGACCAGGATATGATCCGCAGGGTGGTGACCAATTTATTGGAGAATGCCAGTAAATACTCGCCTCTTGGTAGTAATATTGAGGTTGGAGCCCAGCTTGAAGATGATCATGTCCGTTTATGGGTTCAGGATCATGGACCAGGGATTCCCGCCTCTGAACACGAACGTATCTTCGATAAATTCACTCGCCTAAAGGTAGAAAATGGTCCAAAAGGGCTAGGCCTTGGATTAGCCTATTGTCGTCTGGCAGTGCAAGCACATGGGGGTAGAATTTGGGTCGAAAGCGGGCTAGGAGTTGGCTCCCGATTTATATTCATCCTACCAGTCATGAAAACTTGACCGATCTAAAATACATAAAACTTAGAGAAAATCATGCAGCAGATTGAACATGGTATTTATATCGAGAATGCATATCCCGGTGTCACGGTAGGAGCAATCCTCCTGCCCATGGGGACGATCCTAATTGATGCTCCTTTGCGTGCGGAGGATTCCCGAGCCTGGCTGAATCTGCTCTATAATTTGGGCGGAAAACCAAACCGTATGCTGGTTAATCTGGATGCACATCCAGACCGTACATTGGGGGCAAGATCTATGGATTGTACGATCATCGCACACCAAAAGACTGCTCAAGTTTTTCGTGGTCGACCTTCTGTATTCAAAGGTCAAAATGCTGAAAGTGGTTCGGTCTGGGAGACCTTTGATGACGTGGTTGGAACACGTTGGGCTTTACCCGATATCACCTTTACCCACAAAATTTCCCTCCACTGGGGCGAGCAAGAGATCTTCATTGAATACCATGCGGGACCAGCACCTGGTGGTACCTGGGTGGTAATACCATCGGCAAAAGTGGTTTTTGTCGGAGACGTGGTCCTGCTCAACCAACCTCCTTTTCTAACCAATGCAGATATTCCCGCATGGATTGAAACACTGGATCTCTTGATGAGCTCCTACCGTGAATATACTGTGGTCAGTGGCAGGGGAGGTGAAATTTCACAGGATGCAGTGAAGACTCAACGGCGCCATCTCAAGAGCATCCTCAAAGGTTTGGACCGGATGGTCAAGCGGAATGCTCAAACGTCTGACGTCGAGCACCTGATTCCCAATTTGCTATCTGACTTAACCTTTCCGGTAGAATTACACGATCAATTTTATCAAAGGTACCGCCATGGATTGTTTCAGTATTATGCCCGCCGTTACCGTCCAAGTGATTCCAGTGGTGAGTGAAAATTAAATATGACAGTTTTATCTTATCGTCCCATCTTTCAATTAACGCGGGGTGATATCGTAGAATCCTTGCATTTTGGGGCTATCGCAGTCATTGAAGCGACGGGTAGGATGGTTGCCTGGTATGGTGACCCTGGACTGGTGACATTCACGCGCTCTTCAGCCAAGCCTTTGCAAGCACTTCCATTTTTAGAAAATGGGGGTATGTCATTCTATGGATTAACGCTTCAAGAAGTAGCGCTGTTATGTGCCTCACATTCCGGTACTGATGAGCAAGTTGCTTTGGTCAGATCCATACAAGCAAAGACAGGGGTAAGCGAAACGGACCTGATGTGCGGCACACATACTGTTTACGATAGGCAGACAGCGGAAGCAATGCGTAAGCGAGGAGAAGCGCCTACACCGATTCGGCATAATTGCTCAGGGAAACATACCGGAATGCTGGCATATTCACGGATGTTGGGGATTCAGACCGGTCGCGATCACATGGCATATATTGATCCAAATCACCCTGTTCAGCGTAAGATTTTGACCACGATGGCTGAAATGGCAGATCTTGATCCTGAAGATATTCACGTCGGTATCGATGGTTGTTCCGCTCCCAACTTTGCTCTTCCATTACATAGCACTGCGCTTGCCTTTGCCCGTTTATGCCAGCCTGATGGATTAGCGGAGAAACGGGCTGAAACCTGTCACTTGATCACTAAAGCTATGATCACTTATCCCGATTTGATTGGTGGTCCGGATAACTTCGATACTTCACTTATGCAAGCAGCCAAAGGGAGAGTCATATGCAAAGGGGGCGCGGAAGGATTTCAGGCATTTGGAATAATGCCTGGGGCAATTAAACCAGGCTCACCAGCCTTGGGTGTAGCATTTAAGGTATCTGATGGGGATTTAAAAGGGCATAATTTCCCAGCTGGTGATCCAAGAGGTCACGTTCGACCGGCTGTAACCCTGGAGATATTACATCAATTAGGTGCATTCGATGCACAGGATTTGGAAAAGTTGGAAGATTTCGGACCCGGATTTCCAGTGGAGAATTGGCGAAAGCTGAAGGTGGGTTGGGCATCGCCTTGTTTTAAATTAGAAAACAATCAATGAATCTACGGGAATGCGCACTCGAAGTATATCGCCGTTTATTGCAAATATATGGTGAGCCATCCTGGCGTAACCCCTTACCGATTTTAGATGAATTGATCTCGACGATATTATCGCAGAATACCAACGATATAAACCGAGACCGGGCATTCAATCAGCTAAAAACCCGCTTTGGAACCTGGGAAAAAGTGCGTGATGCTAACGTTGATGTAGTGATCGAGGCAATTCGCTCAGCAGGATTAGCCAACCAAAAAGGGCCACGCATCCAAAAGATCCTACGCGAGATTACTGCAGAGAGAGGCTCGCTCGACCTGGATTTTTTAAAGGATTTATCAGACGACGAGGCGTGGGACTGGTTAGAGAAATTTAATGGGGTCGGACCAAAAACAGCATCCATCGTATTATTGTTTTCCTTGGGAAAATCGGCTTTTCCTGTGGATACACATATATACAGGGTAACGGGTAGGATTGGCCTTCGACCAGAGAAAATGAATAACGAAAAGGCGCATAGTTACCTGGCAGAAATCTTTCCACCTGAAACATATAAAGCGGTCCATCTAAATATTATCCGGTTGGGGCGTGAAGTATGCCACCCACACCAGCCTGCATGTGAGATGTGTGTATTGCAATCATTATGTGATTACTATCAAAAGTCACAAAATAGATTGTGAGAGATGTCACATACAAATAATGACAGTTGACAATAAGAAATATTTACCTCCTGAGGTATCATTATGAACGAGAAGTGAGCCAAGGTACTATCAAAACGCTTATTCTCGTTGCTGTTTCCTCCTTTGGCGAAAGCCTCCGCTGGGTACCTCACCACCCCAGCGGAGGCAGTCATTTAAATACAATCATTCCCGTTTTCGAAATCTATCTGGGCGACTGAAAGATGAGGATTATTTTAGTGGGAAGATTACTGAGAAAGTCGTGCCGAGGGGTGATGACTCCAACCAGATACGCCCTTGATGTTTATCGACGATCGATTTGACAATCGATAACCCCAATCCAGTTCCGGGTGTAGCCTGCGAAAGGTTACTACCCCGGTAGAATTTTTCGAAGATGTGAGGTTGATCTACTAGGGGGATTCCGGGACCATTATCTGCGACTTCAAGAATTAGCTGGCCTGCTTCGGCTTTACAACGGATATGAATCTTGCCCATAGGGGGAGTGAACTTTACCGCATTTTCGATAAGATTGGTAACCATGCGTTGTAAGTGGAGGGGATTACCTAAAATTATCGGAATATCATCCGGAATAGACAGGTCCACATCCTGCATTTTTTCGTTATATTGGTATTCAAGGTCACCCATGGATTGCACAAGTATATCCTTCAGGTTGACCTCCATCATTAGCACATTATGATCGGCTTCCACACGACCGAGCTCCGATAGATCATTAATCAGGGAGGTGATATGTTGTAAACTGGATTGAATGTGGCGGATAAATTCAGCCTGTTGTTGGTTAATGGGACCGACACGATCGATTAAACCAATAAATCCATAGACTGCTGTCAAGGGAGATCGTAAATCGTGCGAGACGGTGTTCACAAAATCGGTTTTAACACGATCCAGCTCTTTAAGATGCGTAATTTCATGCATGGTCACAGCTATTCCGACTTCGGGTATTACACTCGAATGGGCACTATATACGCAGCCATCCTCCATAGAAACTTCATTACGATAAGGGAATGTCCTATATGGTTTGAAAATATCCAGAAAATCTGGATGAGCAAAGATTTCATCCACCATCTTTCCTTCGAGTTGATCTTCTTGAATATGAAAAATTCGACGGGCGGATTGATTGACCAGGAGCAAGTGCGAATCCAGGTCTACAAGGACAAATCCATCCAGAAGATCGTTCAAAACCTGGGCAAAGGGAGGCCATGGTTGAATGGATTTATGACGGACTAGAGCCTGTTCTACCGCGCAGAGCAATGCGTTTGGATCGACCGGCGTGGTCAGGTAGTTGGCAACTCCAATTTCCAAAGCTCGCTTTAAAAAAGATTGGTCAGTATCACTGGTGACCAGAATGATTGGTAAAAATGGATAGCTGCGAAGTAACTTTTCCGAAAATAGTAAACCCTCGGTGGCAGATGGATGTGCAATGATCAGCAAAGCATTTCGTTGGTTGTGGATCACGCCTGACTCGGTATCTTGCGTCAGAGACACTGGGGTGACTTCATATCCGGCAGCTATCAGTGCCGATTGGTCGAGTAGACCTGCATGCTCAGGCAGAGTATAGATCAATAAATGTGGGGTAGTTGCCATATTTCGATCAAATATAATGAGAATTAGTCATATTCTGTTGATGTAAAAAGATATTGTCGCTGATCAACAGCTACCTTCCAATCAGCACCAAGCACTGTGTCTGTGTCTCCGCGAGACTAATCATAGCATGTTTGTTAATTTAACGTGAATAATCCATACTCGATTATGGAATGAGTTAGAGTTTTGTAAGAATCAGGCCTGAATGCTTGACTTTGGATGGCAGATGAGCATACAATGGTATTAGAATTTATCAATATTAAGCCATACTTAGCCATATAGTGGTGGTGGATATTATATGGAATATAAAGATTATTACAAGATACTTGGCGTCGAGCGTAACGCCAGTAAAGATGAGATAAAACGTGCATATCGAAAGCTGGCATTAAAGACCCACCCTGACCGTAATCCGGGGAACGCAAAAGCAGAGGAACGCTTTAAGGAAATAAATGAGGCTAATCAGGTCTTGAGTGACCCAGAGAAACGGTCGCGCTATGATCAATTGGGTGAATCTTATTCACAATGGCAACAAGGTGGGGCACCAGCTAGTGGATTTAAATGGGAAGATTGGTTCACCACTAGCCCTTCTGGCAATGTGCGTGTTGGTGTAGGTGGGTTAGAAGATATCCTGGGAGGCGAATTTTCAGAATTCTTCCGGAGGATATTCGGAGGTGTGCCCGATATGGAAGTTCCATCGACTATGAGAGGATCAACTCAACGAAATCGACGGACCCAGATTCCTGCTTACCAGCAAGATGTTACCATCAGTTTGACAGAAGCGTATAAAGGGACAACCCGCCAAATTGAGATCGATGGGCACCGGTTGGAACTGAAGATCCCTGCAGGAGCTAAAACTGGTACCAAAGTAAGAGTGGCAAATACCATCCCTACCGGTTCCGCTGGTCAAAAAGGCGACTTGTATCTCGTCATCCATGTAGCGGACGATCCACGGTTTGAAATCAAGGGGAACGATCTGCATACCGAGGTCACGATCGATCTTTTTACTGCGGTATTAGGCGGTGAGATAACTGTCCAGACGCTTTCGGGGAATGTGGTTCTGACCATTCCAGCGGGTATTCAACCTGGACAGAGCATTCGGTTGGCAGGTCGAGGAATCCCACGGCTAAATTCCCCAGGTAATTTGGGGGATTTATACGCTCATATCAAGGTCAAAATCCCGCACAACCTGACTCCACGTCAGAAAGAGCTATTCCAGGAACTTCAACGTTCGTAAGCAGCCATCTCATATAACTTTCGTTAAGAGAGGAGTTTTATATGTTAACTGAAACGAACCTGCAAGAATTACTAGGTTATCAGACGGATCACCAGGTGTTCAGTGTTTACTTGAATACCGATCCAACACAAGGCAGTTCAGATGCGTATAAATTGAATTTAAGGAGCATGTTAAAAAACATAGATTTAACCTCGGATGTATCGGCAGTTGAAAATTATTTCAGCAGAGAGTTTGACTGGATTGGTCGAAGTGTAGCGGTGTTTTCTTGTGCCCCAGATAACTTCTTCAGGGCATATTCTCTGGCGATCCCGATCCGCAATCAGGTCATCGTTAGTGATCGTCCTTATGTTAAGCCACTAGCATCACTTCTAAATTATTATGGTGGTTATGGGGTTGTATTGGTGGATAAGCAAGGCGCCAGGTTGTTTTCATTCCATCTCGGTGAGCTTAAGGAACAGGAAGGAATATTGGGTGAAAGTGTCAGGCATACCAAGAAGGGTGGGGCTTCTGCGAAAACTGGGGTGCGTGGTGGTATAGCTGGCCAAACCCGATATGAAGATGAACTTGCAGAGCGTAATATCCGTGATGTGGCTGAATTTGCAGCCCATTTTTTCAATGAAAATAATGTGAGGCGTATTTTGATCGGAGGTACTGAGGAAAATATCGCCCTTCTACGCAACCAACTACCTAAAAGCTGGCAAAGCCTGATTGTTGGAACATTTCCAATGAGTATGACGGCAAGTAAAGTGGAGGTGCTGGAGCGAGCAATGGAAATCGGTAGAGAGGGTGAATATCGTAAGGAAGAGCAGTTATTGAAAAAACTGGTGACCGGGGCAGCCAAAGAGCGTGGAGGAGTACTCAATCTGGATGATACCTTGGGGGCAGTGCACGATGGACGTGTGCAGGCACTCGTCATACAGGATGGATATCGGGCATTGGGATATCGCTGCCTGGTTTGTGGGTACATAACAGCTCAAGAGTTGCCTGCTTGCCAATTTTGTGGATCGAAATTTGAGCAAATTTCAGACGCAGTCGAGATGGCGGTATACAGAGTGATGAAAGCTGGAGGTGAGGTGGAGGTGCTTCAGCATGAACATAAAGTAAAGGGTTTTGAAAATATCGGAGCATTGCTTCGCTATTAGCATGATTGACCGCGAACGCAATCCCCTTTTGGAAGGCGTGCGAGTACTGGATCTCAGTCGTGTCTTGGCTGGACCATACTGCACCATGATGCTAGGCGACCTGGGGGCAGATATCATCAAGGTTGAAGCCCCCGGGTCGGGTGATGATACGCGACATTGGGGTCCACCATTCACACAAGGGGGAGAGTCGGCCTATTTTTTATGTGTCAACCGTAATAAACGCAGCATGACGCTCAATCTTAAATCGGAACAGGGGCTGCAGATCCTCAGGGAGTTAATCCGGCAGAGCGATATCCTGGTGGAAAACTTTCGGGTGGACACTATGGAAAAATGGGGATTGGGTTATGAAGCACTGCAGAGTATACGACCTGGTTTGATCTACTGCACCATCACCGGATATGGTTATACCGGTCCTTATCGCCATTTACCTGGATATGATTTTATCATTCAAGCTCAAGGTGGGTTGATGAGCATCACAGGGCCTGAGGAGGGTGAGCCGTACAAGGTGGGGGTGGCAATTGCGGATATCACAGCAGGATTGTTTGCATGTAATGCCATTTTGGCTGCCTTATTTGAGCACCAGCGGAGTGGGAAGGGGCAACGGATCGATATTTCTTTGCTCGATTCACAAATTGCTTGGTTGGCTAACGTGGGTAGCAATTATTTAATATCGGGTGAAAAACCCATTCGATATGGCAATGCGCACCCGAATATCGTCCCCTACCAGACCTTTAAAGCCAGTGATGGATATTTTGCCCTCGGAATTGGTAACGACAACCAATGGAAGCAATTTTGCGAAAAGGCAGGCAAGAAAGAATGGGCAGAGGAGATATGTTTTCGAACCAATGCCAACCGGGTAAAGAACCGGAATGAATTAATCCCCTTGCTAGATGAGTTATTTGGTCAATGTGGAATATCCCATTGGTTAGCCATCTTGGAGACAATCGGGGTGCCATGTGGACCGATTAACTCAATCGACCAAATCCTGGAGGACCCTCAAGTACGAGCACGCGAGATGGTCATCGCTATGTCTCATCCGAATGCAGGAACGATCCAGATGGTGGCATCACCACTGAAAATACCTACCGCGCCACCGGTAATCCGTTTACCCCCACCCATGTTGGGAGAGCACACCGAACAAATTTTGCACGAATTAATGGGGTTTGATGGAAAGACTGTGCAGGACTTACACGATGCCCAGGTAATCTAACCAATTTCATCTTTAATTTAGTGCCTTAGTGCCCCGTAATCCCACCGTAGGTGAGGTGTTTAAAGTCTTTCAGGGCAAGGTCGATTTCTTCAGCGCTGACCAGGCGGTCCTCCTTGATGTGCCTGAGCTCACCTGCGGCAGCCTTCTCGAGAGCCACTTCGCGGATAGTGATATTGCGTTTCATGGCTTCTTTTACCAGGGAAGCACTTACGCTATAACCGATCAGGGGGTTGAGGGCTGTGGCAACGATGGCGTTCCGAGCCAGCCAGCTTTCAGCTTTAGTGCGGTTCGCCTCTAAGCCGCGCACACATTTTTGGGTAAACGCGGAGATGGCTCCAATCATCACTTGCATCATCTCAAACAAGCTATGGGCAATGATGGGCATCATCACATTAAGCTCAAGCTGACCTGCTTGGGCGGCTAGTGATACAGTAAGGTCACATCCTTGAACGTGAAACATGGACATGTTCAGCATCTCAGCCATGACCGGGTTGACCTTACCGGGCATGATGCTTGAGCCAGGCTGGACAGGCGGGAGGTGAAGCTCATCCAGTCCGGTGGATGGACCGGAGGCAAGCAAGCGGAAATCATTAGCAATGCGGGTCAGTGTGATTGCCATGGTGCGCAGGGAGGCGGAGAAACTGGCCGCATCTGCCATGGATTGCATGGATTCGAACAGGTCATCTGAACCGGATAGGGATAGACCGGTGAGCTCTGAAAGTCGACGGACCATGTGGTTATGGTACTCAGGATGGGCATTCAAGCCTGTACCCGTAGCTGTGCCTCCTATCCCAAGGCGGCGTAAACCCTCAGCAGCGTGACGGATGCGTTCTGCATCGCGCCGGATGGCGGTGGCGTAAGCGCCAAATTCCTGCCCGAGACGAACTGGGACAGCATCCTGCAGGTGAGTGCGACCTGATTTGACGATGTCATCGAATTCTTGAGCTTTTTGGTGCAACGCGGCCGAAAGCTCGTCCACTATTCCCAACAACTCCTCCAGGCGCCACAGACAGCCCAGGCGGATGGCAGTAGGGATGGTGTCATTGGTCGATTGTGACATATTGACATGGTCGTTGGGATTCACCAGATATTGCCCTAGCTTACCACCCAGGAGAAGGGTGGCGCGGTTGGCTATGACCTCATTTATATTCATATTGTGGCTGGTGCCGGCACCGGCCTGGAAGGGATCCACCACAAATTGGTCATCCCATTTTCCGTCGATGACTTCCTGGGTAGCAGTAATTATCGCAGCTGCAATATCGCCATCCAATAAACCCAAGTCACGGTTAACCTCAGCGGCAGCGCGCTTGATGACTGCCATTGACCAGATGAAGGCGCGCCAGGGTCGAAGCCCTGAGATATTGAAATTATTTACTGCACGCTGCGTCTGGGCACCATAAAGAGCATCCACAGGGACATTTACATCCCCAAGAGTATCATGTTCAATGCGGGTAGGTTCTTCCATACCACTATCCCTCCTGATAATCAGTGATTATCAGGATTATACGTCAGGGAAGCTCAAGATTAAATGAAAATTGGTTTAGTGAACAGGAACACGCTCGTTGATCTGGCTCGCCAGGGTGTTGAATTGCATGGCAATGATCCCATCGGGCTGGACGGCAATTAAAGGAATCGCACGGTCTGCTGCCCGGTACGCCTGCTCCACTACGGGAGGAAAACCCATGACGACAGGATATCCCAGGATTTGCTCTACCTGGCTGATGTTCAAGACGATATCTGAGCGGGTGCGATTGACCAAAACGGTGCTCATGGTCTTTATGCTGCCAAAGCCTTTGAGATGAAGCTCACTGGCGAGGAGTTTGGAGCGTTTGATGGGCACTGGCTGGGGCTCGACCACCATGATCAGCTCATTGCATTTGTTCAGGATGGCGTTGAAGCCCGGATGGAAGCTGGTGCCGATATCCAAAACCACCAGATTAGCCAGGCTGGTCAAGTAGCCGAGCACGAGCTCCAGTTGAGGTGTGGCGGCAGCATATTCCACTTTTTCAGTCTGATTGGTGGCGGATAATACTTTGATCCCGAAGTTCGTCTGGATTAGCTCCTTTGAAACGGTCTCCATGGTGATGTCATCCAATTCCATACCGAGCAGATTGGCTAACCCAACCGGCTCGGTGAGGTTTAAATCCAGTGCCCAAGAGCCTTGCCCGGGTTTCATCTCAGCTGCAATGACCTTGCCATTATATTTTTTGGCATAGGTGATGGCCAGGTTCAATGCCACGGTGGATACACCCGCGCCACCGGTTGCAGATAGGATCCCAACCACATAACCATGATCACCTGTGGTTTCGGCCCTGGAAAGCTTTTGGGTGAGCAGGTTGCGGATATTGGCTTGCAAGTCGATCGGGTGGATGGGCTTGGTGAGGTAAAGGTTCACACCAGCATCATACCCGGCCAGTTTATCTTCGATGGTGGTCTTGGCGGTGAACATAAGAATGGGGGTTGTAGCGGTTTTGGGGTTTCGGCGCAGGTTGCGACTGACCTCATACCCATCCATGCCGGGCATCATGACATCGAGAATAATGAGATCGGGATGCTCAACCTGCACCCGTTCCAGGGCTTCCATGCCGGAGGTGGCGGCGACCACCGTATAACCCAAGCGGCTCAACATGATGTTGATGAACTTGACGGTATCGGGATCGTCATCGACGATCAGGATTTTATCGGCCATGGCTGCCTCTCCTTTTATAAATGCTGGAATCTACAATCAGTTTAGCACATTTTAAATTTTTGAGCAATCGTGGAGTGACCTTCATACCTTACAAATGAGTAAGCCGATGTAAACATCGATAGATCCTTGATCAGAAT
>CAZXPK010000031.1:25863-30396 GCA_964642565.1 uncultured Anaerolineaceae bacterium | reverse complement strand
GGTGCACTTCCATATTGATAGACGCACTAGTATATCGATTGCATTGTATCGATAGCACCCCTGTAGCGGGTCTTGGTTGTCCATCCACCGCATCTCGTACCCTCACTTTATTCGCTTAAAGCAGAAAGCTGGTTGTAAAACTCACCCCTATGCCCAACTCCTCCATCACCCCCCATCGCCGGCGCGGCGCACCCCTCGGCAACTTCAATGCTTTCAAACACGGCTTCTACACCACTCGCGTTAGAAAACACAACCCCTCCGCTGAAGAAGTCACCGACCTTAAAAGCCTCTTCAATGAGATCGCCCTCATCCGCGTCTTCACCAATAAGCTGGTCGAATCCTGTGACGCAACACCCAACAGCAACGAGCTGGCAGATATCCTTCGTATCCTCTGTCTCTCCTCTGCTGCCATCACCCGCATCCTCCGCGTGCACTACCTCATCACCGGCTCCGCAAATGATCTCGACCTCGATATTGAAGACGCCATCCGCCAGGTTCAAGCCAGGCTCACCGCCAATCAATCTTCCCCGCTTTCCCCTGCTGCCCCTGTCAATGGCGGCGATATACCATCAACTACTTCTCTTCCCCAGGAAGAAGTGTAATTGAATGTATTTGAATAATTATCTAAACAATTCATATTCCTCACCCTGGTCACTTTTCCCCTCTCCCATTTCCAGGGATGTTTCCTGGCGAGCAGCTGTAACAGCGTGGTGCATCAACATAGTTTCGTTTCTATCCGTTATTTTCCCAATACGAATCCTACTCTCTAGTCCACGAAGGTGGACTTTGTGTTCTCCAAAGCTGCGACCTTGGTCGCCGTTTCTCAATGATAACAAAAATCCGGGAGCGAGGTTCATCAAAATGCAATCGTTCCTCTTCGTTATTTTCTTAAAACGAATACTCTTACCTCAACATGCTTCGCGGGTTTAGTGCACTTCTTAGCCGGGGGTTTCAACCCCCGCTGGTATCCAGCCTCGTAATACAAAAACCGGTATCAACGATCCCGGCTACAAAAAAATTTAAAAAATCCTTCGTGTCCTTGGTGCCCTTTGTGGTGATCCCTCTTCCCTCCCATTTGTCATTTCCTCTAAAACAGGATATACTCCTCGTACTTTTGAGCACCCTACCTTTAACGGCATAAACACCCAGGAGCAGATCGACATGTCCAACCACCCCTTCCTATCCAAGCGAGCGCCCATCTATCAAGACGTCCCGGACGAAAGCTGGAACAACTGGCGCTGGCAGCTCAGCCACCGCCTCAACACCGCAGAAGAGATCGGCAAGGTGCTCACCCTCACCGAAGATGAAAAGAATGCCCTCTCCGCCCCCCACCTGTTCCGCGTGGATATCACCCCCTACTTCATCTCGCTGATCGACCCCCACGACCCCGAGGACCCCATCCGCAAGCAGGTCATCCCCAACGACTGTGAGATGGTGCCCTTCACCGCCGAGATGGCCGATTCACTCTCGGAAGACGCCCATTCGCCCGTCCCAGGCCTCGTCCACAGATACCCCGACCGGGTGCTGATGCTGGTGACCACCCAATGCGCCTCCTACTGCCGCTACTGCACGCGCTCGCGCATCGTGGGTGACCCGGCTGCCACTTTCTCACGCGCCGAGTTCGAGCTCCAGCTCGAGTACCTGCGCCGCACCCCCCAGGTGCGCGATGTGCTGCTTTCAGGTGGCGACCCGCTCGTTTTAGCGCCGAAAATCCTGGAGGAGATCCTCACCCGTCTGCGCGAGATCCCCCATATCGAGATCGTGCGCATCGGCTCGCGTGTGCCGGTCTTCCTGCCCATGCGCGTCACCGACGAGCTGTGTGATATGCTGCAGAAGTTCCACCCCCTGTGGCTCAATATCCACGTCAACCATTCCAATGAGATTTCCTCCGAGCTGGCTGGGGCTGCCGATAAGCTCACCCGCGCCGGCATCCCGCTCGGCAACCAATCGGTGCTGCTGGCGGGTGTCAATGATAACGTCCACATCATGCGCCAGCTGGTGCAAGACCTGGTGCGTATCCGCGTGCGCCCCTATTACATCTACCAGTGTGACCTGGTGCACGGCGCCGGTCACTTCCGCACGCCCGTTGCCAAGGGTATCGAGGTCATGGAAGGTCTGCGCGGCCACACTTCCGGTTTTGCCGTGCCCACTTACATGATCGATGCGCCCGGCGGGGGTGGCAAGATCCCCGTCATGCCCAATTACCTGATCAGCATGTCGGACCACAAGATCATCCTGCGCAACTTCGAGGGCTACATCACCACCTACGAGGAGCCCACCGATTACCTGCCCGAGAAGGCCGCCAGGTTCCATGGTGAGAAGCGCCCTGAGCCCGGTCAGGAGGGTCTCACCGCCCTGCTGGATGGTGAGCAGATGTTCATCAAGCCCGATGGCTTCGATAAGCTCCACGAGCGGGGTGGTCTCCAGCACCGCCTGAAGGACCCCAAGAAGTGGCAGCCTCTCGGCATCGGCTCCGGTGAGCCTGCTCAACCGACCGAGAAACCAGATGAACCCGAAATTTTAAATAAATAGGGAAAAAGGAACCACGGTCAGTCTTATCGTCGGTGGTTCTGGCTTGCTCCCCCGCACTACCCGTTAAACCGCCCGACGTTGGGCCAGCCTGGCAAACCCCGGGCAGGTTCGAAAGGATAAGCATATGCAGATCGAAGTACTCTACCGTCCATCCTATTCCCTGGCAGTCATCAAGCTTTCGCCGAGCGAGGAGATCCGCATCGAGGCCGGGGCCATGGTCAGCATGTCACAGGGGGTGATCATCGAGACCAAGGCTGCCGGTGGCTTCTTAAAGTCGCTTGGCCGTTCGATGCTGGGGGGTGAGAGTTTCTTCCAGAACTTCTTCAAAGCTCCCTCCGAGGGCGGAGAGATCACCGTTGCCCCTGAGCTGCCGGGCGACGTGTTCACCTACGACATGAGTGGTGAAAAGCTGATGATCCAGTCGGGTTCCTTCATGGCGTGTGAGACCACCATCGACCTGAACACCAAGGTCAGTATCAAAGCCTTTGTAGCTGCCGAGGGCTTCTCCATGCTGGAAGCTTCCGGCACGGGCAAGCTGTTGCTCTCCGCCTATGGAGCCATCCACGAGAAGGTGCTGGCCGCCGGAGAGAAGTACATCGTCGATACCACCCACCTGGTGGCATTCCCCGCCAGCATGCCTGTGGAGCGCAAGACCGTCGGCGGCTTGAAGTCCACCCTGCTCTCCGGTGAGGGTCTGGTGGTCGAGCTGACCGGACCCGGGCGACTGCTCATGCAGACCCGCAGTCCGCAAGCCTTCCTTTCCTGGCTCATCCCCAACCTGCCCTTCAAGCGGCAGGGAGAATAACCGAAGTAAGTTTCGATCAACACTTGACAGTGCCCGAATAGGAACTATAATCGTTACAATTTTTATCTTATAAATCGTCTAACTGGAGCATCTTCCTTGTTCAATTGCTTATGTCTGAGGCGGGGTCCATAACCGCCTCTCCGTCAAAGTATATCCTCACCGGATGACCCATCATCTGACGAAAAGGTGGTAGCACCCCGCATGCGATGTCGGTCTCGCGTGGCTGGTAAGGCCACCTTTTTTGTTTGTGTATGGGTCATCTTTAACAGCTAGAAAGGGGAACCTTCGAAAATGAAAATCGCAAATGATGTCACCCAGCTGGTAGGCAACACACCCCTGGTACGCCTGCGCCATTTGACGGATGGTACAAAGGCGGTGGTGGCGGTTAAGTTGGAGTCATTCAACCCGTCCCACAGCGTCAAGGACCGCATTGGGGTAGCCATGATCGATGCCGCCGAAAAAGCCGGGATGATCAAACCCGACACGATCATCCTCGAGCCCACCAGCGGCAACACAGGCATCTCATTGGCGATGGTATGCGCTGCCCGCGGTTATAAGTGCGTGTTGACCATGCCCGATACATTCAGCAAGGAGCGCCGAATGCTGCTGCGAGCTTATGGAGCCAGGCTGGTGCTCACCCCGGGCAGTGAGGGCATGGCGGGTGCCATCCGTAAAGCGGAAGAGATGGCGGAAGCTGACCGGCGCTACTTCATCCCCCAGCAGTTCAAGAACCCCGCCAACCCTGAGATCCACCGCCGCACCACAGCCGAGGAGATCTGGCATGATACCGATGGCAAGGTGGATATCCTGGTGGGCGGAGTGGGTACAGGAGGCACCATCACGGGTGTGGGAGAAGTGATCAAAGCGCGCAAGCCGGGATTCAAGGTGGTGGCGGTCGAGCCGGAAGGCTCGCCGGTGCTTTCGGGCGGGCAGAAAGGCCCGCATTTGCTGCAGGGGATTGGCGCTGGCTTCATCCCGGAGGTTTTAAACACCCACGTCTTTGATGAGGTCCTGCGGGTGAAGAACGATGTAGCCCTGGATACGGCTCGCCGCATGGCAAAGGAAGAGGGACTGCTGGTGGGGATCTCCTCAGGGGCAGCAGTTTGGGCTGCCTTGCAAGTTGCAAAACGGAACGAGAATATCGGCAAGCTGCTGGTGGTCATCGCCCCGGATTTCGGCGAGCGTTACCTGAGCAC
>CAZXPK010000031.1:0-25763 GCA_964642565.1 uncultured Anaerolineaceae bacterium | reverse complement strand
TCGGCAAGCTGCTGGTGGTCATCGCCCCGGATTTCGGCGAGCGTTACCTGAGCACGGCACTGTTTGCAGATCTGGCATAAGGTAAGGGTTATTGATCTCCAATAAATAGTATGCTGATTTTGTAGGTTTTTTTAAGCTAATTTATTCACGAGGGTTTTTTAATCATGGAAGCTAAGATTAATTCAACTACACCATCCACAACCGCGGTCAGGCACGTAAGTCTGCTCGCTACGATGCGCAGGGACATCCAATCTGCGATCGAGCGGGATCCCGCAGCCCGAACCAGGCTGGAGATCCTGCTGGGCTATCCGGGGTTGCATGCCCTGTGGGGTCACCGCATCGCTCATTGGCTGTGGCTTCACGACCTTAAGCTGATCGCCCGCCTGTTTTCGCAGGTCGTACGCAATCTGACCGGTGTTGAGATCCACCCGGGAGCCAGGATTGGTCAAGGATTGTTCATCGACCACGGCATGGGCGTGGTGATCGGAGAGACGGCGGAGATTGGTGAGGAGGTCACCCTTTACCATGGAGTGACCCTGGGCGGCACCCGCCTGGAGAAGGGTAAGCGCCATCCCACCCTGGGTGACAGGGTGGTGGTGGGCGCGGGTGCGAAAATCCTGGGGGCTATTACCATTGGACCCGACACCCGCATTGGCGCCAATGCGGTGGTGGTAAGGTCGGTGCCGGCTAACTCGGTGGTGGTGGGCGTGCCGGGGCAGAACATCGCCCGCAGCATACCTCATCACGCCAGCGACGCTCCCGATTTGAACCACACTGCCCTGCCCGACCTGGTGGGCGTATCACTTATAGACTTGATCAAGCGGGTGGAAACGCTCGAAGCGCAAGCAGATGGACATGAGAATGGCAAGCCCCACGTCCATGTGCCCACCGATGGCACCTGGAATGGCGAGGACTTTTCAATATAAAGGATGTCATTGCAAGGAGCGAATTGTGCGACGAAGCAATCCTCTCCGAACATCTTGAGTGTGTATTAGCTAGAAAGAGACACATCTCTTTAATGACAAATTCCTGGCCTGCCGACGAATTTGGATTATACTATTTCCTCTAACCATTTCAATCTCTAGCACTGCCTCGGAAATACTCATGCTACCCAATTTATCGCATGAAGAAATCCTGCGCTACTCACGCCACTTGCTCATTCCCGATGTGGGTATGGAAGGGCAGCGCAAGCTCAAGGCTGCCTCGGTTTTAATCATTGGCACCGGTGGGCTGGGTTCACCCGTTGCCCTATACCTGGCGGCAGCGGGTATCGGTCGTATTGGCCTGGTGGATTACGATGTGGTCGACCGCACCAACCTGCAGCGCCAGGTCATCCATGGTACCTCCACTATCGACAGGCTGAAGGTTGAATCAGCTCGCCAGCGTATGCTCGACCTGAACCCCGACATCCAGGTGGATATCTATAACCAGGTGTTTACGTCAGAGAATGCCAGGGGGATCGCTGAACCCTATGACCTGATTATCGACGGGAGCGATAACTTCCCAACACGCTACCTGACCAATGACCTGTGCGTGCTGACCGGCAAAGCCAACGTGTACGGGTCGGTTTACCGCTTCGAAGGACAGGTGAGTGTGTTCGACGCCCGCCATGGTCCCTGCTACCGTTGCTTATTTCCCGACCCGCCCCCACCCGGCCTGGTGCCATCCTGTGCCGAGAGCGGCGTGCTGGGCATCCTGCCGGGAACAATCGGCACATTGCAGGCTACTGAAGCCCTCAAGCTGATCCTTGGCATCGGTGAGCCGTTGATTGGCAGGCTGCTGCTCTATAACGCCCAGGATATGAGCTTTGAGTTCGTCAAGCTGCGCAAGAACCCAGCCTGTAAGGTCTGCGGTGAGCACCCAAGCGTGACAGAGCTGATTGATTATGAGGCTTTTTGCGGAGTCCCTGGGCGTGAGGTGGAGACTGGATCGGCGGGTAAGGAGTGGGATATCACGCCGAGTGAGCTGGAGGCCCGGCTAAAATCAGGCGCTTCCCTGTGTCTGGTGGACGTGCGCGAGCCACACGAGCTGGAGATTTCACACATCGACGGCACATACAGCATCCCCCTGGGGCAATTGGCGATGCGCAGCCATGAGCTGGACCCGCGGGACGAGATTGTGCTGATTTGCAAAGCCGGGGTGCGCTCGACGCGTGGCCTGCACATCCTGCTCGGGGCTGGCTTCCGCAAGCTTCACAATCTCAAAGGTGGGCTGAACGCCTGGGCGAAAGAAGTCGACCCGAGCCAGCCGATTTATTGATGACCAACGATCTCGCCCAACCGCCCACCATGCTGGTTTGCCTGGCTCACCCTGACGATGAGACCTTTGGCATGGGTGGCACGCTGGCTCTCTACGCACAGCGGGGTGTGCAGGTGCACCTGGTGTGCGCAACACGTGGAGACGTGGGGGATGTGGATCCTGAGCTCATGCAGGGTTTCAAGTCCATCGCTGAGCGGCGCGAATCAGAGCTGCGCTGTGCAGCCGGCATCTTGGGTCTCATTGGAGTTTACTTTTTAGGCTACCGTGATTCGGGCATGCCTGGCACCCCTGATAATCACCATCCCAATGCCCTTGCGGCTCAGCCAGTGGATGAAGTGTCGATAAAGATCGTGCATTATATCCGCCTGCTCAAACCACAGGTAATGGTCACCCATGACCCTATCGGCGGGTATAAGCACCCTGACCACATCGCCATGCACCGCGCCTCAGTGCGTGCTTTCGAGCTGGCTTCTGACCCCAATTTCCTGGGTGAGTTGCCACCCTTCAAGCCCGAGAAATTGTATTACCAGACGATGCCAAAGAAGCTGATTCGTTGGGCGGTGAGGCTGGCTCCACTGCTGCGTATGGACCCGCACCACTTCGGCCGCAATCGCGATATCGACTTGGCTACGCTGGTAGAAGAGGGAGACTTCCCCACCCACGCGCGGATCAATTGCCAAAGTGTGAGCGAGATAAGAGACGAGGCTACCGCTTGCCATACCAGCCAGCTGGGCGGTGCGATTGGGCGGAAAGGCCCAATGGTTTATTTACGGCGTTACTTTGGGAGTACGGAAATCTTCATGAGGGCGTATCCACCAGCGGAGAAAGGTTTACGTGAAAGGGATCTATTCGAGGAGGTGGATACATCAGGTGGTCGTACCCTATAATAAAATCCAATTCCTGCGCCAGAGCGTAGATCCACCATAATTACCATCATTTATCTCAAATAGCACTCTTCATGGTTCGCCCTGGGGTGGGCTCATCTAATTTCACCCGCCACATATATTCGCCCCCCCAATCTTTCAGCTCTTTCCTTATCACGAATGATTAGTTACTACTCACGAATAGCTACTCGCTCTTTACCATCGCCCTCTCCAACGCCTCCCGAACCGAACGCGCCTCCACCACCTCGATCCCTTTAGGCCAGGGCTCGCCTTTACGTATCCTCTTGGGCACAATGGCGGTCTTGAAGCCCAGCTTGGAAGCCTCACGCAAGCGGGCAGGCATTTGTCCCACCATGCGCAGCTCACCAGACAGCCCCACTTCACCGATCAGCACCGTATCAGCCTTCACAGGTTGGTCGCGCATCGAAGATGCAATGGCAGCCGCCATAGCCAGGTCGGCAGCTGGCTCTTCCACTTGAATGCCCCCAACCACGTTGACGAACACGTCCTGGTCACCCAACCGTATTCCCAGTCGGCGCGCCAGCACGGCTGTCACCAGTAGCAGGCGGTTGAAGTCCACCCCGTTGGGGGTGCGGCGTGGGTTGCCAAACGCGGTGGGGCTGGATAACCCCTGCACCTCCACCAGGATTGGACGTGTACCTTCCATCGTCACCGCGATGGCGCTGCCGGGCGCATTCACCATGCGTTCTGCCAGGAATGCTTCAGAGGGATTGGTGATCTCCACCATGCCCCTCTCGCGCATCTCGAACACCCCCACTTCCGAGGTAGCTCCAAAGCGGTTCTTGACCGAGCGTAGTAAGCGATAGGATTGAAAGCGGTCGCCTTCCAGATAAAGCACCGTATCCACAATGTGCTCGAGCACCCGTGGACCCGCAATCGCTCCTTCTTTGGTGACGTGACCAATGAGGAAAACCGCCACACCTGTACCTTTGGCTAACTCACGCAGGCGGGAGGCGCACTCACGCACCTGGGTTACACTGCCTGCGGATGACTCGAGCTCAGGCATATAGGTGGTCTGGATCGAATCAACGATGACCATTGCTGGTCTGACTGCAGTAATATGCTCCAGGATGGCAGAAAGGTTGGTCTCGGTGACGAGTAGCAAACCCTCTGGCATCTCACCTTTTTCGTCTTTCAACAAGCGCAAGGCGCGCATCTTGATCTGCCGTTCTGATTCCTCGCCTGAGACGTATAATACTTCTCCCGTCTGCGCCATTTCGAGCGCCACCTGCAGCAGCAATGTGGACTTCCCAATACCTGGGTCACCACCGACCAGGACGATTGAGCCTGGTACAATGCCGCCACCCAGCACCCGCGCAAACTCGCCGATGGAGAGTGCCAAGCGCTCATCGACATCTCCCTCGATTTCGGTTAAGCGTCGAGGAGTGGAGGCACCCGTCAACCCGCGTCCGGCAGCGTGCACGGGTTTGGCTGGTGCTGCAATAATCTCCTCGACCATGCTGTTCCAGGCACCGCATTGCGGGCAGCGTCCCATAGGGCGGGCAGCCGTCCGCCCGCATTGTTGGCAAACATATTGGGTGTGTGTTTTTGGCATAGAAGAGATTATACCTTTGCTGAAGAAAAAGATTAAAAATCGGGGCATGAGTTTTCGTGCCCCGATGGATCTGTTGAAAAGATAAAGTGTTTGGTTTCTAAAGAACCTCTACCCTACTACAGGTCAGGCGCCTTCGGGTTCAGGCAGTTCCTGGACTGGGGCTTCCTCCGCCCGCCGTAGGACAACCTCGTCTTCGCGGTAGTCAACAATGATGGCATCCCCATCGGTAAATGTGCCCGAGAGGAGAGCATCTGAAAGCACATCCTCCACCTTTTGCTGGATGACGCGCTTCAAGGGTCTGGCACCCATCTCGGGGTCATAGCCCAGTTCCGCCAGTTTTTCCAGCGCCATGGGCGTTGCCACTAAGGAAATGTTATGCTCCTTAAGGCGTTCAGCTACCTTGTCCAGCTCCAGTTTGACAATCGCCTGGATATCTTCCTTGTTTAGGGCGCGAAATACGATGACCGAATCCAAACGGTTAATGAACTCAGGTCGAAAGACCCGTTTGAGCGAATCCATCAGCTTCTTCCGCATCTCATCATAAGCCAGCTTTTCCTCAATCAGATCATCCGTTTTGAGGGAGAAGCCAAGGGAGGTCTGGCGTTTGATCATCTCAGCGCCGATGTTGGAGGTCATTACCACGATAGCGTTGCGGAAATCCACCTTGCGTCCACGCGCATCGGAGAGATGTCCCTCTTCCATGATCTGCAGCAGCATATTGTGGGCTTCAGGATGGGCTTTCTCCACCTCGTCGAAGACCACGATTGAATAGGGGCGGCGGCGTAAAGCCTCAGTTAGCTGCCCAGCTTCCTCATAACCCACATACCCGGGTGGAGCACCCACCAGCCGGCTGACGGTATGGCGCTCCATGAACTCTGACATATCCAATTGGATGAGGGCATCCTCGCTCCCAAACATGAAGCGTGCCAGGGCTTTGGTCAACTCGGTTTTGCCTACTCCGGTGGGGCCAAGGAACATGAACGAGCCAATCGGGCGACGCGGGTCCTTCAACCCGGCACGAGCACGCCGCACAGCTTTGGAAATCGCCTGGATGGCTTCATCCTGCCCGATGATGTGCTTCTGCAGGTCGTCCTCCATCCGCAATAATCGTTCCGATTCTGCCTGGGCGATCTGCATCACGGGTACACCCGTCCACATGGCCACCACCTCGGCAATATCCTCTGAAGTCACAGTGGGGCTGGTTGCACGATCCCATCCTGTGCGTAAGAACTCGAGCTGGCGTTCCAATTCATCCATACGTTCCTGCAGGTCTTGTGCATCATCAGCACGTCCATCTTCAAGCGCCAGTGCGTGGTCTTGCCGCAGACCTTTAAGTTGGGTCATCAAATCCTTGGCAGTCTTGGCAGCCTGGCTTTTGTACATGCGTACACGCGAAGATGATTCATCGATCAGATCGATGGCTTTATCTGGCAGGAAGCGCTCAGTAACATAGCGAGCCGAAAGATGAGCGGCAGCATCCAACGCTTCATCAGATATGGTCAGGCGGTGGTGCTCTTCGTAAGCGGTGCGCACCCCTCGCAGAATCTCAATCGTTTCATCGATCGTGGGCTCATCCACCATAATGGGTTGGAAGCGTCGCTCCAGGGCGGCATCACTCTCGATATACTTACGGTATTCGTCCAGGGTGGTGGCACCAATCACCTGCAGCTCTCCACGCGATAGGGCAGGTTTCAAAATATTGGCTGCATCCACCGAAGAACCAGCTGCACCGGCACCTACCAACATGTGCACCTCGTCAATGAATAGTATGGCACCGGATGATTTTAGCTCGTCGATCACGCGTTTCAGGCGCTCTTCGAACTGCCCCCGATACATCGTCCCAGCTACCAGTGAACCTACGTCCAACTGCATGACCCGCTTGTTCATCAATGGAGCTGGCACATCATTCTCGACGATGCGTTGAGCTAACCCTTCCACGATGGCAGTCTTGCCTACACCAGGCTCACCGATCAGTGCCGGGTTGTTCTTGTTGCGGCGTGCCAGGATCTGGATCACGCGTTCAATCTCCATTTGCCGGCCAATTACCGGGTCCAGCTTGTTCTCTTCTGCCAGGCTGGTCAGGTCGGTTGCCAATTGGTCCACCATGGGTGTTTTGGCTTTACCAAGTTCCTTCGATACTTGCTCACCAGCTCCTACGGTAGAGCGGCGAGGAGTTGACTCTCCAGACGAGGTGAGGCTGCTCTCATCCAACACCCGGCGTGTCTGGCGACGGATTTGCTCAGCTGAAACGCCCATCTTGCGGAGCACATCCAATGCAACACCCTCTCCGAGCTGCACCAGCCCGAGTAGCAGGTGTTCAGTGCCGATATAATGATGCCCCATCTTGCGGGCTTCTTCTACAGCATTTTTCAATGCTCGTTGCACACCGGGTGAAAGATCCAACTTTGCGGTTGTGACCTGGCCAGCGCCGGTGATGCGGATGATCACTTCCTCCATCCGCACGGCATCCAAACCCAGCTCGCGTAATACTCTGCCAGCCACACCCCCCTCTTCCTTCATCAGGCCCAATAAGAGATGCTCAGTGCCGATATAATTCTGACGCATCCGCTCTGCTTCCTGGTTTGCCAGGCTCAAAACCCGTCTGGCGCGCTGTGTAAAACGTTCCATTCCAGCCATCACAATTTCCTCATTGACTTTTCTATCAGGATATAGTTTGTCCGATTGGGTATTCTACCAGAGTTTACTCCCCCTGAACGTATATATTGTGTTAGAGTCCTTTAAGCATCGGATAAAATTGAGCGGGGTTTTCCCAACCCCGCTCACTCGTTTTATCAGGTTTTTCCACCACCCAGCTTAGCCAGATGATTATCGGATCAGTTAGGTCCTTCTTCATCTTCCGCTTTGCTGATGGGTTCTTCCTCAGGAAGAGGTCCAAGCTCATCAGCAACTCTTTCTTCCGGCGCAGGCATCTCTTCCTCTGCTGGTGGTTCCTCGGGCAGGGTAGTTCCAGTTTTCGCCTCACCAGAGAGCATCATCTCATAATCCATATTGGCATAAGCCATCGAATCGACCTTACGCAGGGACAATCCAATGCGCCGTCGTTCAATATCCACTTTGATCACACGCAAAGTGACCACGTCGCCCTCTTTTACCACTTCTTTGGGGTGATTTATACGCTGGTCGCTCAGCTCAGAGATATGGATCAGACCTTCCAGATCTTCATCTAGCTTTGCAAACGCCCCAAACTTGGTCAGATGAGTAATCGTGCCTTCTACAAGCTGACCTTCCTTCAGGTTTGATACTTTTACAACCCATGGATCAGGCAGAAGCTGGCGGATGGATAGCCCAATGCGTTTACGTTCCTGGTCAACTGCAATCACTTTGACCTTGACTTCTTGCCCAACTTTCAGCACTTCACCTGGATGCTCAATGCGTTCCCAGCTGATTTCTGATAGATGGACAAGACCATCAGCACCATCGATATTGACGAAGGCACCAAAATCCGCCAGGCTGGTCACACGCCCAGTCTTGATTGCGCCTTCCTGAAGCTCATCCAGCAGGCGATCCTTGATCGTCTCACGCGTCTCTTGTAGCGCTGAGCGCTCCGAAAGGATCAAACGATGACGGGCTCGGTCCACTTCGATGACCACCACCTTGATCGGTTCGCCAACCATCTTACTCCAGCGCACATCCGGTGTTTCTTCACCTTCAGCGCGGCGCATCACGCTCAGTTGTGACGCCGGGACAAACCCACGCAACATCCCAATTGGGACGATCAACCCACCCTTGTTATATCCGATCACCTTGCCATCATATGCCGCCCCTGAAGCTTTCATCGCCTCAGCTTCAAGCCAATCATTTTCCTCCCGCGCCCGCATATAGGAGAGGACCAAATTTCCACTTGGATCCTCCGGATTGAGGACGTATACGGGTATTTCCTGGCCAATCTGGAAGCTTGCTAGCGTTTCCGGGGGGATTTGTTCTTTCTCTTTCCCCGATATCACCCCCTCTGATTTGGTTCCTACACTCACCAGAATTTCGCTGTCGCCAATGCTGGCAATCACTCCAGTGCGTATCTCACCCTGCTTCGGGAAATCAAGGTTCAAACCTTCTTCCTGCAGGAGTGTTTCCATTGAGCCTGTGTTTGCTATTGGGCGTTCTTCTGCGTTTTTTGCGTTTATCGTTCCTTCTGGTACTTCCTCCTGCCCAACCTGGGCATTCGTCTGATCCATATGTGTACTCCGGTTAGATTGAAATTTGAATTCTCATTATACACTAGTTTTATCCAAAATTCCGTAAATGAAACATAATAATGAAGACGAGCCTCTTGACGAACGGATAAGCCTGAGTAAAAATTGGTCACTATGGAAATCCCCCCATCATCGTCACTTTATACTCTCCGCCCTGCCACCGCCGCTGATGCTGGAAGGATCCGCCAGATCATCACAATCGTGCAAATTAACCCGACCAGCCTAAACTGGCGACGTTTCGTTCTAGCCACCGATCGGGAGGGCAGTATCATTGGATGCGGTCAGGTAAAGCCGCATGCAGATGACTCGTTGGAGCTGGCCTCGATTGCCGTCCTGCCGGATTGGCGCGGTAAGGGAATTGCAAGGAGGATCATTGAGCACTTGCTTGAACAGTACCCTGGTACACTCTACCTTACCTGCCGCTCGCAGCTGGGGCCTATGTATCAAAAATTCGGGTTCCAGACCATTGAAAGAGCTGATATGCCCCCTTATTTCCATCGTCTGAGCCGAATCGTTGCCCTGATCAATAGACTCTTTCACCAACCAGACCGATTATTGGTGATGAAGCGAAATTAGATTAGGTTATAAAAAAGATCGGGGTTATCCAGGTTTGGGTGGAATCTTGGACATGGCGTATTCCGCTAGGGCAGTGATCGTCAGGGAGGGATTGACACCCGGGTTGGCCGGTACGATCGACCCATCCACCACATACAACCCAGGATAATTATGAATCTGGCAATCCAGATCGATCACTCCCTCTCGGTCATCACGCCCGAAGGTCGCTCCTCCAAGGATGTGGGCCGTGATGGGGGTATCAAATAATACCTCCACAATGGATCCCGCGGCATCCCCATGGATCCGGCGGGTAAATTCACGGGTCACATAGTGACCCATCTCGATCCGGGTGGGCACGCGGTTCTCTTCGGCTGACTGCGAAACCAGTCTGCGCCGGAATAACGTCAGCCAGCTGCGTCCCAGCCGCATGCGCAGGCGGTTATCCTCCGTTTGCATTGCTAAAAGAATAGTAGTGTACTCTGCCCAGCCAGGCAGGATGTATGTCCGCAGGAAAACCATCGGGTGGCTGATCATCTTCCACAGCAGTGAAAACAACCGCTTTACAAAACTATTTTGTGGATCGATCAAAGGTGCGGAGATCAAACGAATTAAGGATGAGCCCGCTGAATAGCGGACCGGCTCAATGGCAGTTTTTTCGTCAGCCCGAAAAATCGAAGTTATGGCCACACCTTTCGAATAATCGGTCTTCTTATCCGGGCTCATCATCCCGAGCAGGGCTTCACTGTTCGAGCGCACAATTTCACCAAGCTGAACGGAAATGCGCGGCAATGTGTGCGTCACTTCACGACATTTGAACAAGAGGCTCAACGTACCCAAAGTGCCACCTGAAAAAATGACGTTGCGCGCCCGCACTCGCTGCTCTCGCCCAAAAAACCAGTCGGTCGTGCGGTGATAAGCAACCTCGTAGCGCGCCTCATTTAGCTGACCGGTTGCCAGGGGGATAACGTTATGAGCATTCGCCTCCGGTAAAATCTTCGCCCCATACTTCTCGGCAAAATACAGGTAGTTCTTCGGCAGGGTATTCTTGGCATTGTAACGACAGCCCACCATGCAGCCTCCACAATGGATGCATGTGTTCCGAGAAGGTCCGTCACCCTCAAAATACGGGTCGAGGATCTCCTGACCGTCTGCATCTTGAGCTCCGCCAAAGAACACACCCACCCGAGTGGGTTGAAAGGTGGATTGCACCCCCATCTCGTTGGCAATCTCCTTCAAGATGGCGTCCGCAGCCCACTGACGTGGATTTGCCACCACTCCTAGCATGTGCTCCGCAGTATCATAATAAGGTGCCAGGATGCTCTTCCAATCCTGTAGATGTTTCCAGGTGGGGTTATTAAAGATCTCATCATCCGGTCGCACGAGCACATTCGCATACACCAGACTGCCACCACCTACACCATCCCCATGCAGCGCCAGGATATTGCGGAAGAATGAAAACTGCATGATCCCGAAACACCGTAATGGAGGCAGCCACAGGAATTTCCAGATATTCCAATTGGTCTTGGGGAAATCCTTATCCTCAAAGCGTTTCCCACGCTCCAAGACCAGTACCGAATATCCCTTCTCAGCCAGACGCATGGCTGAGACGCTGCCCCCAAAGCCTGAGCCGATGATCACAAAGTCGTAGATTTGGGAATCAGGCGTAGTCATATCGCCCTCAAAAGAGATATGTCCGGAGCCACACTCCAGACATGTTTGCTAAATAGATTAGTATTGATAGAAGCCTCTGCCGGACTTCCTACCAAGATATCCGGCATCCACCATCTTGCGTAGTAATGGGCACGGGCGGTATTTATCATCACCCAGGTCGCGTTGTAACACTTCCATGACAAATAGTACAACATCCAACCCTACCAGGTCAGCTAACGCGAGAGGTCCCATGGGGTGGTTCATCCCCAGCTTCATCACCGTGTCAATCGCTTCGGGGGTGCCAATTCCTTCCTGGAGGGCAAAAATAGCCTCATTGATCATTGGGCAAAGGATGCGGTTGGAAATAAAGCCGGGTGAATCATTGGCTTCCACCGGCTCTTTGCCCATCTTGCGGCAGACATCCATCGTAGTTGCAGTGGTCTCCGCTGAGGTCGCCAGACCACGAATCACCTCCACCAGCTTCATCAGTGGAACCGGGTTCATGAAGTGCATTCCAATCACGTTTTCCGGATGTAAAGTTACCGCGGCAATTTTGGTGATGCTGATCGATGAAGTATTGCTTGCCAGGATAGTACCAGGTTTGACGTTTAGATCCAACTCGCGGAAAAGCTTAAGCTTCAGGTCGGGGTTTTCCGTCGCAGCTTCAATCACCAGATCGACACTCGCCGCTCCATCCAGTGCCGTGCTGGTTTGGATAGATAGGACAGCCTGCTTTTGTTGATCGGTGATGGCCCCCTTGCCAAGCAGCTTCTCAACTGATTTTGCGATTGTCGCCTGCGCCCGTTCCACCTGCCCCGGGATCACATCCATCATTGTCACCTCGTAACCAGAAGTGGCTGCCACCTGGGCGATGCCATTTCCCATCGTCCCCGCCCCCACCACGAAAATTGAGCGAATATCCATGCATTCCTCCTCTCCTCTGTCACTGCGAAGGCGATCCTGCAGCGTCTTAATGGTCCCGCTGCTTTGCCAAAGCAATCTTCTTGCTCCAGTGCTAAGGATGCTACATCCCGTGATCCGCTAATCGCCTTAGAAAATTATCCTGTAGAAGTGCACATATCGGAGCATTCTTATAAGCTTGGGAAAGATTGCTTCATCGTACAAACCGCTCCTCGCAATGACTAATATTTCTCACTCCACCTCAATTGCCATCGCCACCGCTTCAGAACCACCCAGACACAGGGAAGCTATACCCTTCTTCAACCCGCGATCCTTTAGAGCATAGATGAGGGTGGCTAAAAGGCGCGCCCCACTGGCACCGATGGGGTGTCCCAAAGCGATGCCTCCGCCGTTGACGTTGACTTTCTCCCAATCCCAACCCTGATCGACCAGCTCGTAGCCGTTTGCCAGTACCTGGGCAGCAAAGGCCTCGTTAAGCTCGATTAAATCCACATCAGTCAGCTTCCAGCCAACCTGCTGCAGCACCAGTGGAATGGTTTTCGCCGGTGCAGCAAAGAGATATTTCGGTTCCACAGCCACATTCCCGTAGCCCAGGATACGTGCAATTGGCTTCACACCCATTTGCTCAGCTTTAGCGCGACTGGCTACGATCACTGCTGCTGCACCATCATTCAAGCCGGGAGCATTTCCAGCGGTCACCTTGCCATCCTTTTGGAATGCCGGGCGAAGCTTGGACAGTCCCTCCAGTGTGTTATCTCGCCGGGGAGTCTCATCCGTATCAACAACCGTCACCTGTCCCTTGCGAGCCTTCACCTCCACCGGTACGATCTCCTGCTTGAATTTTCCGCTGTCCATGGCCGCGACGGCTTTCATCTGGCTCGTATAGGCATACTCATCCATGGCCTCACGCGTGACGTTATACTCGTTGGCAATAAATTCAGCCGCGTCTCCCATCGACCAATTTTCCAGGGCGCACCAAAGACCATCCTTCAACAGGGCATCGGTCAATTGGGCATGCCCGAAGCGCAGGCTGCCCGTACGCCCATCAACCAGGAAAGGTGCCCGGCTCATGCTTTCCATGCCGCCTGCCACATACAAATCCCCATCGCCTGCCCGGATAGCCTGTGCAGCCAGCATGGCTGCCTTTAAGGCTGACCCGCACACCTTGTTGATCGTGAATGCCCCTACGGATACCGGTAACCCCGCATGAATGGCAGTCTGGCGGGCAGGGTTTTGCCCCAATCCCGCTGAAACCACATTCCCCATGATGACTTCTTTGATATCCACGGGGTTTGGGATAGAAGCTCGCTCCACTGCTGCCTTCACCACCCATGCCCCCAAGTCTACAGCCGTCAGGCTGTTGAACCCGCCCTGGAAACTTCCCGAAGGCGTGCGGACCGCACTTAGAATTACAGCCTCAGTGTCTTTGTTGCTCATCATATTCTCTCCTGGATATTTCGTAGTTGGCGTTTATATCAATTTTTGAATGAGCCCCGTTTTACTCCGATCAATCCTATGATGGTCTATCTGGTTTCCCAAGCCTCTTTCACTCTGCGGTAAGTCTCCTCCAATAACTCAGGCAACACTCGGGTTTGAGATACGGATGACATGAAGTTTGTATCCCCAACCCAACGCGGTACCACGTGCAAATGCACATGCTCCAAGATCCCCGCACCTGCCGCACTCCCGATATTCATGCCTAAATTGAACCCCTGGGGTGAATAAATCTGCTGTAGTACCTGGATTGCCCGGGCTGACATATCCATGATATCGGCACGCGAACCAGCATCCAACAGGTCCAATGAAGGCTTGTGCTCGTAAGGCACGATCATCAGGTGCCCGCTTGTATATGGGAAGCGGTTCACCATCACAAATGCTTTCGGGCCGCGGAACACGATCAGGTTACCCGGGCCATCCACTTGTTTTAGTACGTTGCAAAAAATGCAGCCTTCATCAGATTTGGGAGTTGTTATATATTCCATACGCCAGGGAGACCATAAATAATTCATACTACCGGCTTATTGTAGCAAAGAATCATCCTTTGCGGAATAGTTGACATCCCACCCTAACGCGTGTATCCTAATACGGATGTCCCAGCTTCCGCTTTTCTCTCCGCACATTCCTGCCTCTTGGACGGTCACTGATCTGACACGCTACCTGCGTGAGCTACTCGAATCAGATGAGCTGCTCCAGGACGTATGGGTGACTGGAGAGGTCTCCAATTTCTCACGCCCTGCCTCAGGTCACGTATATTTCACCCTAAAGGATAGCTCGGCCTCCTTACGCTGTGTGATGTGGCGAAATGCTGTCCTACGGCAAAGCTTTTCACCCCGTGATGGTGATGCGATCGATGTTCATGGTGCAATCAGCGTCTACGAAGCAGGTGGACAATACCAGCTTTACGCAGACGTTTTTCGGCAGGCAGGTGAAGGTGCTTTATATCAGGAATTCTTGCGCTTGAAAGCTATGCTGGAAGCGGAGGGGTTGTTCGCCCAGGAACGCAAGCGCCCCATCCCGCTCAAGCCCAAGCGTATCGGCATCGTCACTTCCCCCACTGGGGCAGCCTTGCAGGATATGCTCAACACCCTGCGCCGGCGCTACCCATTGGTGGAGGTGGTACTGGCACCGACACCCGTCCAGGGAAATGAAGCTCCAATGGGGATTATCACGGCCTTGCACGATGTGGTCCGGGTGGCTAACCCTGATGTGATCATCCTGGCACGGGGAGGAGGCTCAATTGAGGACCTGTGGGCTTTCAACGACGAGCGCGTGGCAAGGGCAATTGCCGCTTCATCAGTACCAGTCATCACCGGTGTTGGCCATGAGACCGACTTCACCATTGCCGATTTTGTAGCAGACCTGCGTGCCCCTACTCCCACCGCTGCCGCTGAGCTTGCCACTCCCAACCAGGCGGACCTGCGCATTGACCTCGCTGATTTGAACGAGCGTCTTAACCGCATTCTACAGAGCTTCACCAGTGAGCTACGCTGGGCATTCAAGGAGCTTCAGAACCAGCTGGAAAGGAATTCCCCGCTCGTCCAAATCCAGTCTGATAGCCAGTGGGTTGACGAGCTGGATCATCGCCTGAGTGCATCCACCAACCACCTGCTGCAGATAGCCCGGATTCATTTGACAGGTCTGGCCAAACATGTGGCAGCCCTAAACCCGATGGCTGTTCTGGAACGCGGTTATGCCATCGTCATCAATCAGGCTGGAGAAACGATTGCACACGTAGGTCAGGTCAGCGCGGGCGAGTCTTTGAGCGTGCAGGTCAGTGATGGTGATTTTGATGTTCACGTGGATGGATCAGGGTTATAAATGGGAAAGGAGTAGGTGATGTCGCCTGCAAAACCAAAAGCAAAATCCAGCCAGCCACCTGTGGAGGAGCTATCTTACGAGCAGGCGCTGGCTGAATTGGAAGCCATTGTTGCCTCTCTCGAGGTTAATAAGCTTCCGCTGGATGAATCCATGGCTCTCTATGAGCGTGGCCAGGCATTGACCAAGCATTGTGTGGCTTTGCTGGATAAAGCTGAGCTGCGTGTCAAACAGCTATCTGGGGAAACCCTGATGGATTTGCCTGTTGAAGACTAGGGATTCTGGATGCCAATCTTTCAAAACTACGTTCTAATCGCCGCGTTGATTGCCTGGGGGATAGCCCAGATAATCAAAATACCTCTGGAATATTTACAAACCCGCCATTGGAATTGGGCACTACTGATATCACCCGGTGGTATGCCCAGCTCCCACTCAGCCCTGGTGGTTGGCATCACCCATGGGATAGGTCTCTCCGTCGGATTCGGTACACCCTTGTTTGCCCTGGCATTTGCCATGAGCATGATCGTCATTTATGACGCCACCGGCATCCGCCGCCAGGCTGGCAAGCATGCTGAGCTGATTAATGCTATGATCAATGACCTGGCAGCTGGCAACCCATTAAAAGAGGAGCAGCTACGCGAAGTATTGGGTCACACCCCGCTCGAGGCACTGGGCGGCATCCTGCTCGGTCTGGTGGTTGCCCAAATTACATGGATACTCTGGGTAAAGTAGGCTCTTCACTTTATTTTACAATGTGCTCACGCTCGTAAAGGATTACGCGCCGTAGCGTTTCATCCAGCGAATAGTGCGGCTCGTATCCGATCAGCTGGTGAATCTTTTCCAGGTCAGGCACCCGGCGGCGCATATCCTCGAATCCAGGTGCATAGGCTTCCTCATAAGGTACATACACAATCTTAGATTGACTTCCTGTGGCAGAGATTACCATTTCAGCCAGCGTTCGGATGGTAACTTCCTCGGTTGACCCGATGTTGAACACCTGACCTACCGCTGCGAGGTGCGAAGATAATTGAACGATTGCATCAACAATATCTGCCACATTTACGAAACAGCGTGATTGTTCGCCATCCCCATAGATGGTGATAGGCTCGCCCATCAGTGCCTGGCGGACAAAGCGTGGCAGCACCATCCCATAACGCCCGGTCTGGCGTGGTCCAACGGTGTTAAAGAAGCGCATGACCACCACGGGTAGACCGAATTGATGATAGTAAGCCAATCCCAGAAACTCATCGATCGCCTTCGAAGTGGCATAAGCCCAACGGCTGTGGCTGGTAGGTCCCATCACACAATCATCCTCTTCATTGAATGGAACTTTAAACCCCTTGCCATACACCTCTGATGTAGATGCCAGCATCACCTTGCATCCATAACGATTAGCTGTCGTCAATACCGCTTCCGTCCCCATGATGTTCGTGGCAATCGTATTCACTGGATCTTCGACGATCAGCTTGACCCCCACCACAGCTGCCAGATGGATGACGATATCCGCTTCGCTCGTTAAACGATCGAGAACCTGGCTGTTGGTGATAGTCTCACGCACAAACTGGAATCCCGGTACTTGGAACAGATGCTGGATGTTATCCAGTCTCCCGGTGGAGAGATTGTCAATGGCAACTACCTGGTGCCCTTTTTGTAGCAGCAGCTCGCATAGATGACTGCCGATAAAGCCCGCTCCGCCGGTGACTAAAATTTTTTCATTCATGCTCACCATCCTTTTCGCCTATATCGAAGGTTATCAGAATATTCGGTATTAGCTTTACTGCATTGTGACGCGTGTAAAGGATTGGCTGGTATTGCCGTCCAGGTCAGCCACCATAAATCCCACCAGGTATTCCCCGGCAGGGGCGTACACGGCAGACCAGGTAAAGATGCTGTTATTGCCAAAGGTCAGTGTATCTCCAGGCACCTCGACCACCTGTGTAACGTTGCCGCTCGAATCCAGGTCCATCCACTTTTGGAGGATGATGAATGTATCCCCCTCCGCCGGGGTGATCTCTGCCGGGGCACCGGTATCATTTTGCCCCTGGTAACCGTAGACCTGAGTGAGCTTGCCATCCATGAATAGAAGCTGGGCAGTAGAGCCAGCCCTTTCGGCTTCGTTGAGGTCGACGAAGATATCCTGCTCCAACACCTGGTCATCTGCATCCTGGTATAGCATCACCAACCATTTCTGGCCTGTCTGTCCAGATACAGGTACCCGTGTTGGGCGTGGTGTGTTTGTGGGTAGATTTTGTGTGATTGGATTGCTTTCTGTCGGTGGTTCCAACAGAGGCACCGATGCTTCCTGGTTATCCCCCCCACCTCCGCTGAGCAAATAGATACCAATGATCAAGAGCAAGATAAGGATACCCCCGCAACCACCCATTTTCCCTTTGGATGGGATGTTAAATCCACCACCTCCGCCTGTTTGGCGTCTGATTGGGGCTTCAGCATGTTCGGTGGGTTTATCCGCCTTACGCCGGCGCCCAACATCGACTGACGGTTGTTCACTCATCTCGCATCTCCTCGGTTGTGAATTGGGTGATTTAATGATTGTAATACAATTGTCAGCAGTTGACGATTAGGTCTACAGAGTAATATGGTCTGGTCGTCTGCGCCGTCATGGACTGGACAGAAAGGCCAGACGCGCATCCATAAACGAGAAGTGCGGGATTATTGACTATTTACTCAGATCACACCACACCCTCAACCCTTTATCATGAAGGTGAATATCTGTATTTACGATAATAAGTACCAATGGAAAAACAGTATTTATGCAGATCGAACTTATTCGCCGTGGTTATCGGCTGGCAAGATCACTTCAAATGTGGAACCCTGACCGACCATGCTTTCCACCCGAATTTCGCCGTGATGCGCCTGGGCTATCCATTGGGCAATAGCTAATCCCAGACCAGTTCCAGACGAATCCTGTCCACTTGAATCGCTTTCCATATCATTAACCCGATTGCGTGCTTCATTCACCTGGAAAAAGCGGTCAAAAATATGTGCCAGGTGTTCGGCGGCAATGCCGATACCATTATCGCTCACGCGTACCCAGGCTAATGGGTGACCGGCTTCTTCCCTACTCCCCGCTGAAATATGCACCTGGGGATTGGTGACGCTGGCTGAATATTTTATAGCGTTTTCTATCAGGTCGGTGAGCATCTGGATCAGGGTCGGCTGGTCCCCCAAGATCGGAATTTCGGGTATATCGCCAACGGTCAATACCACTCCCTGAGCTGTTGCCAGTGGCTCCATGCGCTCGATCATTTCAAGGGTCAAATCGCTCAGGTCCAATGCATCGGATTTTATTTTCACCTGACCGGCATCCATGCGGGCTAATGCCAGTAAATTATTCACCAGGCGGATCATGAACTTGTTTTCAGATTGTATGGTGCTTAAGACATGCTCATACTCGTCCACGGAACGACGTGTTGATAGCGTCCGGTTGGTCTCGAGGTCAATGATCGTCAGTGGAGTGCGCAGCTCATGGCTGGCGTCAGCAGTGAACTGCCGCTGGCGCTCAAAGGCAGCCTGCAGGCGGTTAAGCATATCATCGAATGTATTGGCCAGCTCCGATAACTCATCCTTTCCAGACAAATGCAGGCGCTTGTGAAGATCGGTTTCGCTGATTTGCCTGGCGGCCTGGGTAATAGTATGGACAGGCCGCATTGCCTGATCGGCCAGCCAAAAGCCACCTGATAAAGCGATTGCCAGGGTCAGGATGTTGCCTATAACTAGCGAGACCAGCAGGCGCCCCAGTTGGTTGTTGGCATCCAATGGCACGCCCACCAAAAGGTAGCCGGTAATCTGCCCATTTTGAAGGATTGCCGGCTTGATAAACAGGTAGCGATTGTTCTCAATCGCTCCTGTTTTTGGGATTGTAGCCTGTTCTACACCGTTCCATCCGGCAAGTGGAAGATCCAATTCCTGGATCTGTTCAGCTGTCAGGATACCAGTGCTCTGCAATATTTCCCCATTTGCAGCTTGAATCGCAATGACATCGGTCTCTTGCAAATTAGTGCTCTGGTCCGAAGGGGAACTGGTGATTGTTGGAGAGAATTGCAACGGTTGTTCATTTATGCTTTCCCTCTCATATGCGGGGCCCAAGATACGCTCGAGCGTGAAGTTCAACCGTCCCATAGCGATTGAACGGGAATCTTGCGTCTGGCGCCAATAAACGAAACCACTAAATAGCACTAATACCACCCCCAGGATCAATACAAACCAAAGTACCAGCCGGAAACGAATACTGTGAAAAAATTGTACGAGGGGTTGTTTTGTGAAATTACCCCGGCTTTTCATAGGTTTTATAAAGTCTCCTCCCCCAATGTCAGGAGCCGGGCTGGGGGTGATGGTTGATTTGTTATGCTTCTGGCTTATTCAAGCGGTAGCCAAAGCCGCGCACGGTTTCTATCAACTTTACCTCATAGGGATCATCTAATTTGCGGCGCAGGCGGCGGATATAAACATCCACCAGGTTCGAGGCGCTAGCGCCACCATAATCCCACACATGTCTCTCAGCCATTTCACGTGTGATTAGCCAATTAGGGTTGCGAAGCATATATTCGAGCAGGGAAAATTCTTTACTGGTCAGCTTAATAGGCACTCCAGCCCGTCGAGTGCTGTGGGTGGCGGGGTCGAGTTCTAAATCGGCCACGATCAGCAACCCGGTTTTATCTGCAGCGTCACGTCGTAGCAGCGCCCTTAACCGCGCTCGTAGCTCATCCAGGGAGAAAGGCTTAATCAGGTAGTCATCAGCGCCGCTATCCAGGCCTTTCACACGGTCCTCGACTGTGTCGCGCGCGGTTAACAGGATGATTGGAGTTCGCAGGTGCTGCTGACGTAGGTTATGGCAGACTTCCAATCCGTCACGCTTGGGCAGCATTATATCGAGGATGATGGCATCATAAGGGGTCAGCTCGGCAAGTTCCTGACCTTCCACTCCATCCGAGGCCGTATCTAGAACGTAACCCGATTCCTCCAGGCTGAGTTTAATGGAATTCCTTAGGCGTTGGTTGTCCTCGACGATCAGCAGGCGCATATCGAGATTATACAACTTTCCACATTTACCGTCTCACAGCTCTAGAGGGATTGGGTATTAAGGGACGCTCATCTTTCTTCTTCTTGATTTGCCGGGCGCGGATCAACCAGTAGGATGTCAGAAATACAACCACCATGAATGTGGATAAGTAGACAAATTGCACCGCGCCGAGAGAAGAGTCACTGCCTGCAAAGAAAGCGTGCAATACTACCCCCAGGTATGCAGTCAGGCTTAGAGTGTGAATAGCCTTGAATTTCTTTTGACCAATCCTCTTACGCAGGTAAAAGGTGATTGTTACCAACAAGGTCAGGTAAAAGCCCAACACGCCGAGCCCTACCCACAAAGGTCGATAGGGTGAAATGAATGGCACCAAAATTTGAACCAGCGAGAAAGGCAGGTATTGGTCGATCATCAAGACGCTGACGTGTAATATGATGAAGCCAATCGAGAGCAGCGATATATACTCGTGAAAATCTACAGCAAACGTTAGTGAGAGAAATCGCTCAAAGAACTTGGTGGGTATCGCCAGACCCCAAACCATGGAGAACCAGAGCAAGAAATAGGCTACCCAACCAGCAGCGCGGGTGATATACCAGGTGGTATGTGTGTTGTTTAGCACAAACAGTCTTGAAAGCAGGGTGGCGATATCTTGACCAATGGGTAGATATCTGAAAACCAGGAAACTCAGTGCTCCCAGGAGCAATGCCCCCATTAAAAATCCTCCACCCAGGATCCAGATGGCAACGCGTTTGTGGGTCGATTCATTTGGAATTGTTTTAAGACTAGACACGGAACACCTCGTGATAATTCTTGGATCCTTGAACCCAACCGTGTTTATCCACAGCCAGGTAAGCTTTCGAATTTTGGTTTTTGAATAGCTCATCAGCAGCAATGGGCCCCGCAATCAGTAGGGCTTTGGCATACACTTCAGCCTCTGTGGCCGCCTCCGCCCAGACGGTGATGCTCAGCCATTCAGTCATCGCAGGTCGACCACTGCGCGGGTCAATGAGATGGTGTCGTAATTGTCCATTGTGCTTCCATTGTCGTTTGGCAATCGAAGATGTGGCCACTGCTCCCGGCATGACATGCAAAATTGCCAGGTCCTGGTCTGGTTCGAGTGGGTTTTCTAAGCCGATCTCCCAGCTGGTTTCGCCTTGTGGTAAGTTGATCAAGAACATATCACCACCAGCGCTGACGGCACATGCGTTAGCGACTTTTGCCAGCTGCTGTGCAGCTTGCTCGGCAATCCAGCCCTTGGCTATACCGCCCAGGTCAACTTGCATGCCAAAGGGCAACAGGATGGATTGTGTTGCCAGATCGAGCTGAATCTGCCGAAAATCATGCTTTTCGACTACCAGGGGCGGCTCCGTCCGAGGTGGACTGTTCCTTATTTCATCCATACTGCGGTCGTAACCGACTTGTTTCAAGGCTGGGAGAATCGCCGGGTTGAATAACCCGTCTGTTTCGATAGCCAGGCGATGTGCCTGCTCGATCACCTGGAACATCTCTGCTGACGCTTGAAACCATACTCCCGCTGAGCGGTTGAGTTGAGCGAGCTCGCTCGATTCGGAAAAACGAGTGAAGCGCTGTTCGCTTTGGTTGATGTACTCGCGTGCTAACATGAACCCATTTTTTATCAGGGTAATGTCGTTTCCACTGGCTGCCAGTAGAATGTCCGAGTTCATTGCGCGAAATTCATCGTAATGCATGTCAAGAACCACCAGTTATGTTATGAACCACCTGTGCGTAAGCGTGTGCGCAAGGAAGGGGATTGGATTTGTCCTGAAAACGGAAATGCTCCCGATTGCGAGTTGCGGTTGAATGATCGCAATGTTTGGCTGGAAGCAGGTGCGGTTATCCCTGGCTGGTTGAATTGCAACGGAGCGGGTTTATTGGCGTGTGCCAGGAGCACCCAGCCTGCAAGAAAGCTGAAAAGGGATGCGACCGTTATCCAGAGCCGCATACTGTTTTTAATGATTTTCATATTCGCTACCTCTCGGTCATTACCGTTAATATAAATGGATTGTCAAAACCCACCCTGGTTTATTAGAATATATTGCCCCTGGTTAGTGAAATGTGGTTGAGCTACCTTGGGGAAGGTAGATAATACCATTTTGGTCAATTCTGATCACCCCACGTTGTTGCAGCACCAATAAAAGTGATTGATATTGTTGGATGACCTGGCTCGCCTGATCCAATTGAGTCTGAAGATCACTCACCTGCTGCTGTAATTGCTGAACGTTCGACGAAGAAGATACTGAGGAGACCCCTGTATTACCGCCGGTATTTGTGAGGTTATTTCCAGTTAAACTGGCATTGGGTGAATTTTGGAGTGCGACAGTATTCGTATTGGTAAGCGCGCTCACCCCGACAACCAGAATGCCTAAACCGATGATGGTGGTGATGATCACAGCAGTCAATATAGCAGATATATGTTTCATACGAATTTCCCTTCTAGATACATGATATTGTGTATCAAATTCGACATAATATATCAAGTAAAGATGACAATCAGATGAACGACCAGAAATTCGATATTACCCCCCAAGTCCGCATTACCTGGATCCATCGGGAAGGCCTGGCATGGAGTGACTGGATCGCGACCGCCCTGAGCATGATGGAATTTTGGCAGAGGATAATCAGGGTTCAGAATCGTTTGTTTGCGAGTTCATAAGGAGGGGATTTACCTGACCTTCTAACCACCATTTAAATAGTTATAGGTCACGCCTGGTAAGGCATTAAGTTGATCGATATCCAGGGTTATCGCTTTTAGTTTCGTTGCTATTATTTACGCCGATCACCGGAAAGGGGCTTCGTACTCCCAGGGCTAAACATCTCTGCCGCGAGCTTATATCCAACCGCCTCAAGGCGTGGAGAGAACATGGGTCGGATACCGGTAGGCCTGAAATTACCAAGGACAGCGCCCTCCGGAGATACTCCCGTCTGTTCATACTTGAAAATGTCAGTCATGACGACTATGTCACCTTCCATACCCGCAACTTCAGAAATAGCAGTAATTTTTCGCGGGCCATTTTTAAGTCGGGACTCGTGGACGATCAAATCCACAGCCGAGGCAACCTGCTGGCGGATAACCTTCAGTGGTAACTCCATCCCGGCCATGAGTACCATGGTTTCCAAACGCATGAGTGCATCACGCGGCGAGTTGGCATGCAAGGTGGTGAGTGAACCATCATGTCCAGTGTTCATCGCCTGTAACATGTCCAGCGCTTCACCCCCTCGACATTCACCTACGATGATCCGATCCGGGCGCATCCTTAACGAATTCCGCACCATATCACGGATGGTTACCTGTCCACGGCCATCCAGGTTGGGCGGTCGAGCCTCCATTCGAACCACATGGTCTTGATCCAGACGGAGCTCTGCAGAATCTTCGATGGTAATGACCCGCTCTGTCTCAGGTATAAAACTGGATAGCACATTGAGCAAAGTTGTTTTACCCGAACCTGTACCCCCCGAAATGACGATATTCAGCCTGCCCATTACACAAGCTCTTAGAAAATCAGCCATCGTGCGTGTGAGGGTATCATATTCGATGAGTTGTTCAATCGTCAATTTAGTCTTACTAAATTTCCGAATCGTGAGCATGGGGCCATCTAGGGCTACAGGTGGGATTACAGCATTGACCCGTGAGCCATCCGGTAAACGTGCATCCACCATCGGGCTATCAGTATCCACGCGGCGGCCCAGCGGAGAGATGATCCTATCGATAATGCGCGTGACATGCGCATCATTATCAAACTTCACACTGGTTTCAATAAGCTTACCTTGACGTTCAACGTAAACCTTATTTGAGCGGTTAACCATCACCTCGTTGACTTCCGGATCATCTAGCAAGGACTGGATAGGACCAAGACCAATCAAATCGTTCAAAATATCTTGAAAGAGCTGAATGCGCAGACTCTCTGGTAGTTTTAAGCCGGTTTGTTCATATGCCTTGGTCAGGCCATCTTGAACGATTGTCGCACGTTCCGCAGGAGAGGTTGATACCTGACTAAACTCATGAGCGACTGTGTTGGTAAGAAAGGCTTTTAGCTTAGCCAGGTTAGAATCTTGTGCGGGTAGGCTACCGGACTCTTTTGGGTTCTCCATAAGTATTCTCCTGATCACTCCGGCCTGTCTTGAGTTTCTTCTATGGGCATCAACCAGATAATGTGTTCAAGATTGATTGCTAGAAAGTTGCTGGTGTAAACGATTTTACCTTCCAGAGTGAAGATTTCAGCATTGGTCACGGCTAAAAATAGATTGGCTTGATTGATTTCGTCGCTTAAACGTTCACCCTTGTGAACGTGCACAAAGCCTCGGATGCGATGTGTCATCGTCTGTATTTGACATTGAACTACATCCTTTGTGACGACATCGGTATAATACTTGCCTTTCTCATCAAATTCGAGAACCATTGCTAATCTCCTTGACGGCTTGCCCGGCCGTGATACATATGGCAATCAATTTGATACCCGCCCGGAACGGATAACTGAATGATTCCATGACATTGGGTATATATTTGTTGGCGCTCATTACATTAGTCTTTTGGTCTTTACCGATCCAGATTCAATACGGAGGTTTCAGCAAATATGCCTGTTCTATTATCCCGTCTAGTGAAATGGCTCATGCATATCAGTGGATCGAGCTCCGGTACGATGCTAATACAGACCAATTGCTTGCGTTGTAACCCAGACATAAACTGCCTTTTATTACCTGGAATTAGACAAGGATTGTGTGTAACACCATTGCCATGCATGATTCGATCACTGTTATTTCGTTGTCAATCTACTTAATATTCCAGCGGATTACCAATCACATAGGATAAGATTCGGCTATTGCCTTATTAATCGTAGTGCAATACTTGTGCCAGAGTATTATTTTATTTAGACTTCGTGGCCCTGAACCACTCACCGGTAACGCATTGGCGTTTTAGTTGAATGGCAAAATTCGTCATTTGCCTGTTATTATCTTTACAGTGCACCAGACAATTATAATTTGAATAATTAATTCACGCGTGTGGCCAGATCAATGCTGTTTTTTGGACTGATAGATGTATTTGCAACGAACAGATACGCGTATTCGATCAATTCCTCCGTTGCTTCAATGATTACCTGTTCAAAATTCCTCTGACAAAGGTTATATTCTCCAAATAATAAAATCCCCAATCGGGTAGGCATCTCTGATTTTCATCTCAATTTTCATAGGGTCAAAGGAACACTACTGATTTTCAGGATTGAGACCGGGATTCGCGATCATTCCTAGATGAGAAACCTTAAAATATCGGTGATTTTCCGTAAACCTCTTGTGGATTAGAACATTTGTGCTATAATAACACTATGGTTCATTCA
>CAZXPK010000030.1:17223-31446 GCA_964642565.1 uncultured Anaerolineaceae bacterium | reverse complement strand
TCTGATCCTGACCAACCGTCCCAGCATATCCAGCTTCCCTTAAATATTGTCGAAAGGGAAACTGTATAATGATCCTGCCAAAATGTTTTCCCTAGGTAATTTAAACAGGAGGTGCCTCCCATAAATAACTCCAAAGATTTTCTAATCGAATCAAGTACTCAAACTAAAAAAGGAGAAGAATGATGTACAAGAATAACAAAATTTGGCTTATATTGGGCATGTTTACCGTTCTGGTGTTGGTGTTGGCTGGTTGTGCCAAAGCAACCGAAACACCCGTAGCAACCGAAGCCCCACCACCAGTGGTGACGGAAGCACCAGCGGTAACCGAAGCGCCAGCGACTGGTGGCACGGACTATAGCAAGGTTGGACCGGAACTGGTTGAAGCGATGAACGGCAAGTACAGTGGCACCGTGGTGACCATGGCTGGTCCGTTCACCGACAACGATGCCGTGGTATTTGATGCCTCGATCAAGGATTTCGAAGACAAGACCGGCATCGACATCCAGTACTCAGGCTCGAAGGAATTCGAAGCATCGATCACCATTGCGATCGACGGTGGGAACCCACCGGACATCGTGGACTTCCCGCAGCCTGGTTTGTTGGCGACCTCCGTAAGGAAGGGTCAGGCGATTGACCTGAACACCATTATCAACCCGGACTGGCTGAAGCAGAACTACCTGCAGTCGTGGCTGGATATGGGCACGATGCAGGGGCCGGATGGTGCGATCATGGCTGGCATCTGGGCGCGCGCCAACGGCAAGAGCAGCGTCTGGTATCCCAAGGCGGAGTTTGATGCTGCGGGCTACAAAGTTCCGGAGACGTGGGATGAGCTGATGGCATTGACCGAGCAGATCGCTGCTGACGGGGATACGCCGTGGTGCATCGGTATTGAATCGGGTGCCGCGACCGGCTGGGCGATGACGGACTGGATCGAAGACGTGATGCTGCGCACCACTTCGCTGGAGAACTACGACAAGTGGGTGGCGGGCACGCTGAAGTTCGACTCCCCCGAAGTGCGCCATGCCATAGACATTGTGACCCAGATTTGGTTCAACGATGCCTATGTATATGGTGGCCGCGCCGCGATCCCCACCACCTTCTTTGGTGATGCCCCCAAACCGATGTTCGAGAAGCCGCCCAAGTGCTGGCTGCACCGCCAGGGCAACTTCATCACCACCTTCTTCCCTGAAGGGCTGGAAGCGGGCGTAGACTATGACTTCTTCTACCTGCCTCCCATCGACCCGGCATACGGTAAGCCGGTGTTGGGTGCTGGCGACATCTATGCCATGTTCAACGACCGTCCCGAAGTGCGCGCTGTGATCCAGTACTTCTCGATGGGTGAATCCCTGAAGGGTTGGGTTGAAGCTGGCGGCGCGATCTCGCCGCACAAGGACTCCAGCCTGGATTGGTATGGTGATCCCGTCACCCGCAAGGTGGCTGAGATGATCCAGAATGCCACCGCCTTCCGCTTCGATGGCTCAGACCTGATGCCTGGCGCAGTGGGTGCAGGCTCCTTCTGGAAATCCATGACTGACTATGTCAGTGGCTCGATCGACCTCGATACTGCCCTCACACAGATCGACCAATCCTGGCCGACTTCTACCGGAACACCTCCCCCAGCGACTGGTGGCACGGACTATAGCAAGGTTGGACCGGAACTGGTTGAAGCGATGAACGGCAAGTACAGTGGCACCGTGGTGACCATGGCTGGTCCGTTCACCGACAACGATGCCGTGGTATTTGATGCCTCGATCAAGGATTTCGAAGACAAGACCGGCATCGACATCCAGTACTCAGGCTCGAAGGAATTCGAAGCATCGATCACCATTGCGATCGACGGTGGGAACCCACCGGACATCGTGGACTTCCCGCAGCCTGGTTTGTTGGCGACCTCCGTAAGGAAGGGTCAGGCGATTGACCTGAACACCATTATCAACCCGGACTGGCTGAAGCAGAACTACCTGCAGTCGTGGCTGGATATGGGCACGATGCAGGGGCCGGATGGTGCGATCATGGCTGGCATCTGGGCGCGCGCCAACGGCAAGAGCAGCGTCTGGTATCCCAAGGCGGAGTTTGATGCTGCGGGCTACAAAGTTCCGGAGACGTGGGATGAGCTGATGGCATTGACCGAGCAGATCGCTGCTGACGGGGATACGCCGTGGTGCATCGGTATTGAATCGGGTGCCGCGACCGGCTGGGCGATGACGGACTGGATCGAAGACGTGATGCTGCGCACCACTTCGCTGGAGAACTACGACAAGTGGGTGGCGGGCACGCTGAAGTTCGACTCCCCCGAAGTGCGCCATGCCATAGACATTGTGACCCAGATTTGGTTCAACGATGCCTATGTATATGGTGGCCGCGCCGCGATCCCCACCACCTTCTTTGGTGATGCCCCCAAACCGATGTTCGAGAAGCCGCCCAAGTGCTGGCTGCACCGCCAGGGCAACTTCATCACCACCTTCTTCCCTGAAGGGCTGGAAGCGGGCGTAGACTATGACTTCTTCTACCTGCCTCCCATCGACCCGGCATACGGTAAGCCGGTGTTGGGTGCTGGCGACATCTATGCCATGTTCAACGACCGTCCCGAAGTGCGCGCTGTGATCCAGTACTTCTCGATGGGTGAATCCCTGAAGGGTTGGGTTGAAGCTGGCGGCGCGATCTCGCCGCACAAGGACTCCAGCCTGGATTGGTATGGTGATCCCGTCACCCGCAAGGTGGCTGAGATGATCCAGAATGCCACCGCCTTCCGCTTCGATGGCTCAGACCTGATGCCTGGCGCAGTGGGTGCAGGCTCCTTCTGGAAATCCATGACTGACTATGTCAGTGGCTCGATCGACCTCGATACTGCCCTCACACAGATCGACCAATCCTGGCCGAAGTAAAACAGCCGGAAAGGCAGTACCTTTCTCTATTGACGGTATGAAAGGTCGCAGTATAAAATGAATGAGCAGGGTAAAAGCCCACGAACTTCGAAGCAATTGCCCTGCTCATTTTTCATAAACTAAATCTGGTTCTCTGTCGCTGTTTGATAAATAAAGGAGGCCGGTATGCAAACTCAAATGAGTAAGGAGCCCCCCCGCGGTGGAATAATTAGCTGGATAGTGACAAACATTGGCCGAATATTGATCTCTTTATTTGTCCCGGTGTTCACCTTCCTGATTTTATGGAGGGGTTTCATCTTTCTGCGTGACAGCAAAGCCCCGCAAGTCGTCGTTGTTTTAATCGCAATTATTTGGGGAGTCGGCGGTGTGGCATTACTATTTCTGGTGTCCAACTGGGTGGTAGAACAGCTCCCTGGTGAATGGACACACCGTCTCCAGCCATTTGTGTTCATTGGTCCCGGAATAGCTATCCTGGCCTGGTACTTGGCTGTCCCGGTAATTCGCACATTAATATTAAGCTTTCAAAATGACATAGGTCAGGGATTTGTTGGCCTTGGAAACTATATCTTTGCCCTGTCCGATCGGGTAATGCTGGAATCATTCCGCAACAATCTGCTCTGGATGATCATCGGCACCTCTGTCAGCGTTGGTCTTGCCCTGGTGATCGCGGTGCTGGCGGACCGTTCCCGCTTCGAATCGATTTACAAGGCGATCATTTTCATGCCGATGGCTATCTCCTTTGTTGGTGCGGGTGTGATCTGGAAATTTATCTACACCTACAAAGGTGAAGGTGCTGGTATCCAGGAGATTGGCTTACTGAATGCCATTGTCCTGGCTTTGGGTGGCCAATCACAGCCCTGGCTACAACAGCCACCCTGGAATAATTTATTCTTGATCGTAATTATGATTTGGCTGCAAACCGGCTACGCCATGGTGATTCTCTCTTCAGCAATTAAAGGCATCCCGGGAGAATTGTTGGAGGCTGCCCGCATCGACGGAGCTTCTGAAGTCAGAGCTTTCCTCAGAGTTACCGTTCCGTATATACAGGGTACTCTGCTCACGGTAATAACCACGATCGTGATCTTTAGTTTGAAGCTTTTTGACATCGTACGAGTCATGACTGGCGGAAACAATGGCACGGACGTGATTGCCAACGAATTTTACCTGCAAAGCTTTACCTACGGCCAGACTGGTCGCGCTTCAGCGATCGCCATCGTCTTGCTCATTATCGCCATCCCAGTGATCGTTTATAACTTGCGCCAGTTCGCCGAAAGGAGAGCATTCTAATGGCCTCCAAACAGAAAAGTGCCTCTCGAAGCAAACTGATCTCAAGCCTGGTGGTGAACGGAATCCTGATCCTGATCTGCTTTATCTGGCTGATCCCAACCATTGGCGTGCTGGTCACTTCATTCCGCGACAGCCAGGATATCTTCAGAAGCGGATGGTGGATGATTTTCCCGCACAAAGAAGATATGCAGACTGGAGAGGTCAAGGTTGACTCTAGTGTGGATGTCAACGGACCGATCACGATTGAAGGAGTAACAGCCACATTTGAAGAATGGCGTAATGGTGTGACGATGCCCGACGGGAGCAAGCTCACCTGGTATGGCAACAAACGCACCCGCACGCTGGTTAGATCCGAGCAGAAGTGGGTCGGTTTTGGGACCAACCTGACCCTGGAAAACTATAAAAACACCCTGAGTGGGCAGGAAATCCGCTACAAAGATGGTCAAGGGCAAGAGATTGTGCGTAAAGGGAATAATCTGGCAAGCGCTTTTCTGAATTCGGTGGCGGTGACAGTGCCGGCTACGATCATCCCTATCCTGATTGCTGCCTTCGCAGCGTTCGGTTTTGCTTGGTTGAACTTTCCCGGGCGAAAATTTATGTTCATCATCGTGGTAATGCTGCTGGTGGTACCGCTTCAGATAGCCCTGGTGCCAATCTTACGCGACTATACCAAGCTTGGATTGAACGGAACTTACCTGGCGATGTGGCTGGCGCATACCGGTTTTGGATTGCCTCTGGCGATCTACCTGCTGTTCAATTACATCAGTAGCCTGCCGCGCGAATTACTTGAATCAGCGTTCATGGATGGGGCGTCCAATTTCACTATCTTTACCAAGCTCATCCTACCTCTCTCAATCCCTGCGCTAGCCTCGTTCGCAATCTTCCAATTCCTGTGGGTCTGGAATGATTACCTGGTTGCCCTGGTCTTCCTGGGTGATAAGAACCGGGTCATAACCATGGCTCTGGCAGCCATTGTGGGTGAAAAGGGCCAGGACTGGCACCTGCTCACCTCGGGCGCCTTTCTGAGCATGCTGCTACCGTTGGTTGTGTTCTTTGCTTTGCAGCGCTATTTCGTGCGCGGTATGCTGGCGGGTTCGATCAAAGGCTGATTAAAACTTTATGGAGAATGCATTCGAATGGTATAAAGACGCCGTATTTTACGAATTATACGTGCGTGCCTTTTCGGATTCGAATAACGATGGGATTGGTGACCTGGCTGGGGTAACTGCCCACTTGGATTACCTGCAGGAGTTGGGTGTAAATACCATCTGGTTTCTGCCGATCACCAACTCACCGCTGCGCGATGACGGCTATGATGTTAGCGACCATTACAATCTCTACCCTCCTTATGGCAGCCTAGAAGACTTCCATACACTGGTCCATGAAGCCCACCGGCGACACCTGAGGATCATGGTCGAACTGGTGCCGAATCACACCTCAGACCAACATGCCTGGTTCCAGGCTTCCCGCGATCCCAACCATCCCGAACATGCCCGCTATAGTGACTATTATGAATGGAGCGAGACAGACAAACGCTATAAAGACGCCCGAATTATCTTTCTTGATTCTGAGAAATCCAATTGGAGTTATGACCCGCTGCGTAAAGCCTATTATTGGCACCGTTTCTTCTATCATCAGCCCGATCTAAACTACGACAATCCCGAAGTGCAGCGCCTCATGTTGCGGGTGATTCAATTCTGGATTGACCAGGGTGCCGACGGTATCCGCGTGGACGCACCTCCTTATCTCTACGAGCGGGAAGGCACAAGCTGCGAAAACCTGCCAGAGACGCATACATATCTGAAACGTTTGCGTGCATTTGTAGATGCCTACGCTCCCGGGACGATGCTGCTCTCAGAAGCCAACCAGTGGCCTGAAGATGTACGCCCTTATTTTGGTGATGGCGACGAATTCCACATGAATTTTCATTTCCCGCTCATGCCGCGCATCTTTATGGCGCTGGCAAAAGGAGATCGGTCGCCCATTGAAGGTATCATGGCTCGTACTCCGGAGCTGCCCAGAGATTGCCAGTGGGGCACCTTTCTACGCAACCATGACGAGCTGACTCTGGAGATGGTCACAACAGAAAAGCGTAAGTTTATGTGGGATTTTTATGCTCCGCAGTCGCGTATGCGCCTGAACCTAGGCATCCGCCGACGGCTAGCACCATTACTGGGCAACAATCCTGCCCTTATACGGGTTGCCAACTCGATCTTGCTCACATTCATCGGCTCGCCATTCCTCTATTACGGCGATGAAATTGGCATGGGAGATAACATCTGGCTCGAGGATCGGGTGGGCGTGCGCACGCCCATGCAGTGGGATGCTTCACCCAATGCTGGCTTTTCAGGCACCGCTTCCGAACAGCTCTATGCTCCCGTGATCGAGGGGGGTGAATACGACTATCGCAAAGTCAACGTCCACCAGCAGGTGGATGATCCTGATTCGCTGCTAAATTGGACCCGTAGAGCACTGCGTGTGCGCAGCAAATATCCCGCTTTTGGCAGGGGTAATCTGACTATCCTGCCTGTTTCCAACTCATCTATCCTTGCGTATCTGCGAGAATATGAAAACGAAATGCTTTTAATTCTAAATAATCTCTCTCCGGGAATTCAGCAATTTGAATTACCGCTCAAAGGAGTGAGGCAGGCTGATCTGCTTGAGCTATTCCACAGTGGGTCACCCAATAAGTCCCTTATGCACCGCGGTGGATTCACACTGGAACCGTTTGGATTTGGCTGGTACCGTATTAATCATTAGTATTGATAATTATTTGAACGCATCCTGCCCACAGCTGAGTTATTTCTGATATCAGCGGGTGATAGCTAAGAATGTGTTGGAGATCTAAAAAAGGTTGGTGGATGTAATGGACGATCGTTGGTTGGATAGACAAGCGCAGGTCACATTTATCAGGCTAATGCCAAGGCTGGATGAGCGTTTTCGCTCCATCACTGTAACCGATCCTGAGGGTTGGGCTTCTTATTCCCATAGGCTAGAGGCCAATTTCCCCAAGCTTTTCCGTTTGTTGTACAGCTTATATGGCGACCAGTATGATTTCTATTACCACCTGGAAGATCTGCTTTATAGAATGTCATCTTCATGGATCGAACGCGCTGGAGACCTTAAGCAGCTAGATGTCCGGCGAGAAGCCAACCCGAACTGGTTCCAATCGAACCAGATGCTGGGTGGAGTTTGTTATGTGGATCTGTTCGCTGGCGATTTGAAAAAACTACTCCTCAAGATTCCCTACTTTAAAGAAATCGGGCTTAATTATCTGCACCTCATGCCCCTTTTCCAAGTTCCTGAGGCTGAGAATGATGGGGGTTATGCTGTCAGCAGTTACCGCCAGGTCAAATCTGCCTTGGGCACCACCGAAGACCTGGTCATCCTGGCGGACAATCTGCGCCGGGAAGGAATTAGCTTGGTGCTGGATTTGGTCTTCAACCACACGTCGGATGAGCACGATTGGGTACAACAGGCTCTGGCTGGTAGATTGGAGTTCCAGGAATACTACCGCATGTTCCCAGACCGGAAGATGCCAGATGCCTACGAAATGAACATGCGTGAGATCTTCCCTGATGAACACCCGGGTGCATTCACCTACCGCAAGGAAATGGATCGCTGGGTCTGGACGACCTTCCATGCTTACCAGTGGGATTTGAATTACGCCAACCCGGCAGTCTTCAACCAGATGGCGAGTGAGATGCTATTCCTCGCAAACCTTGGTGTGGAGGTCCTGCGCCTGGACGCAGTGGCTTTTATCTGGAAAGAGTTGGGCACCAGCAGCGAGAATCTGCCACAAGCGCATTTGTTGATCCAGGCTTTTAATGCTGTTGCGCGTATCGCCTCACCGGCGCTGCTGTTCAAGTCGGAGGCCATCGTCCACCCGGACGATGTTGTCAAGTACATTCATCCAGATGAGTGCCAACTCTCCTATAATCCGCTGATTATGGCGCTGCTGTGGAACACCCTGGCGACCCGCCAGGTGAACCTGCTGGACCAGGCGCTTCGCCAGCGCTTCAGACTGCCTGAGGGCACTGCCTGGGTAAATTACGTGCGCTGCCACGACGATATCGGCTGGACTTTTTCGGATGAGGATGCGGCGCATCTGAATATCAACGGCACCGATCACCGCTTTTTCCTGAATGCCTTTTTCTCGGGTCGCTTCCCAGGCAGTTTCGCCCGCGGGTTGCCGTTCCAGGAAGATCCTAAGACCGGTGATGTGCGCATCTCGGGTACCTGCGCTTCGCTGGCAGGCCTGGAAAAAGCATTGAAAGAGGAGACCGATCGCGAGGTCGATCTGGCAATCCATCGCATTCTACTCATTCATGGCATTATCCTGACGGTGGGTGGCATCCCGCTCATCTACCTGGGGGATGAAATCGGCTTGTTAAACGATTATTCTTACCGGCATGACCCGGCTAAAGCCAGTGACAGCCGTTGGGTGCACCGTCCCTTCTCCGATTGGGATAAGGTTGCCCGCCGACTCAAGATTGATACCCTTGAAGGGAAGATTTACGCTGGTTTGCAACGCCTGTTCCGGCTGCGCCTGGAGAATCCCATCTTCGCCGGTCAGGAAATGCAAGTCATTAATACCGGTAATCCACATGTGCTGGGTTATATCCGCCTACACGATCACCAACGGGTGCTTGTCTTCGCCAATTTCAGCGAAGAAGCGCAAACTCTTTCGGGAAATTTACTACGCGTGTACGGACTAGGCTATCAGCTGACGGATATGTTGACCGGGAAAGCGGTCGCTGTAAAGGATTTGACGATCCAGCCACTTGAAATGATGTGCCTGCTAGCCTGAAATCGCAATGGGGTGTTATTCCCGCGCAAGATCAACGGTGAGTACGTCATGTTCAGCCGCCCAAGCGATAACGGTCACACCCCCTTTGGTGACATCTACCTTAGCTGCAGCCCTGACCTGATCCACTGGGGCAAGCACCGCTTCGTCATGGGCGTCAGGGGCGGTTGGGAGAGCACCATGGTCGGCGCTGGTCCCGTTCCTATCGAGACGCCACAAGGCTGGCTTTTGTTCTATCATGGGGTGCTGACCTCCTGTAATGGATTCGTCTACAGCTTTGGTGCCGCCCTGCTGGATTTGGACCAACCCTGGAAGGTGATTTACCGTGGCACCTCCTACCTGCTTTCACCGCAAACGTATTACGAGTGTGTGGGGGATGTGCCCAACGCCGCTGCCGGATGAACAGCAGACCGCAGACATCCTGCAGTATATGCGCCGCATCTCTGGCATTGATGTAAGACCACGTTTCACCCTGGACAACTACATAGATGCCATGACCGGTTACCGTGGCACAACCACCTACCGCTCTGATTGTGCTGCTGGTACCCAGGCGACTGACATGTATTGCGATTGGCGCGACCTGGGCAACCCGCGCGGTATGGGACGCGCTTTCATCAACAGCTTGATCATAGCCATTCCTTCCACCTTGCTTCCCATCTTGTTTGCTGCTTTCGCTGCCTATGCTATGTCATGGATGCATTTTCCGGGTCGGCATACTCTATTTGCCTTGCTGGTTGGCCTGCAGGCTGGGAGATAGCCAGACTGCCTATGAAAACTTCATGAGGGCCGCCCGCGCCGACCTGAAAGATGTGCGGGGCAACGCCTCTGACGGTATTCACGGTGCTTCAGCTGGGGGAATCTGGCAGACAGTCGTCTTTGGCTTTGCTGGTTTGCGCCTTTCAGCCGATCGGTGGGAGGTCCAACCCTGTCTGCCAGCGCATTGGAAGCGTTTGAGCTTTCATTTTGTCCACTGTGGCCAGCTCCAGACCGTTGATATACACAACCCATAACTGATGAGCAGGATAAAAGCATTCATCTTTGATCTGGATGGTGTCCTGGTCGACACCGCCGAGTATCATTATCGTGGATGGAAGCGCCTGGCTGATGAAGAAGGGCTGCCTTTTGACCGGAAGGCTAATGAGGCCTTGCGCGGCATCTCCCGCAGGGAGTCATTGCTTTTGATCTTTAAAGATCGCAACCTTCCGGAAGACAAAATCCAGGAAATGATGGAGCGTAAAAACCGTTATTACGTTGAGTTCATCCAGGAAATCACTCCCGCGGATATGCTTCCTGGTGCACGCGAATTATTGCTTGAAATTCGTTCAGCTGGGCTGAAGTCTGCCATCGGGTCAGCCAGTAAGAATACCTGCCAGGTTTTGGACCGCTTGGGAATCACATCCTTGTTTGAGGCGATCTCCGATGGTTACAGCGTCGCCAACCCCAAACCAGCCCCAGATCTGTTCCTACACGCTGCCGCGCAGCTAGGTTACTCACCCACCGAATGCGTGGTTGTGGAAGATGCCATGGCTGGCATTCAGGCAGCCCAAGCAGGTGGATTCCACTCGATCGGGTTGGGACCGCCGGAACGCGTCGGTATTGCTGACCTGGTTTTCCCATCCTTAGAGAATGTGCACCTGGAACAGATTCTGGTGGCATTGGATTGAGGTTGGGTCAAGGGTAACCGTCTCAACGTGGGAGATGGCGTGATCGGTGTGGGATTCTCGGGGGTGGAGATCCAATTGGGCGTTACAGGCTGTGTTGAGGGTACATAGGTCGGTGTTGTAACTGTGTTTGAACATGCAGCCAAGAGCAAAGCTAACACAACAAGGATTGGATGAGACGTTTTCAGTTTTTCCCTCCCCATAGCTTGAGGGTTTCCACATTAAATACTCGGTTCTCATAGCCATGGGTTCATTAATACCAGCAATTCACTATTGTCATCACGCGGAGGGCTCTCCTGCAGCTTGTCTATATTCCCGCTGGCAGGCTTGACAATAGGATCTTCTCATCTAACGCCGAGATTTTTTCACGTCCACAATTCCAATATCATCATCACCGCAAATCCCACCATCGCGGCCACCGTCGGGAGGTTGGTATTTCCTTCCCGTTGGCATTCGGGGATGAGCTCCTCAACGACCACGTAAAACATTGCCCCTGCTGCGAAAGACATGGCATAGGGCAGGATGGGTGATATGACAATCACTGCCGCTGCCCCAATCACGCCCGCGACCGGTTCCACCATGCCTGAAAGCTGACCAAACCAGAAACTTCTACCCATCGACATCCCCTCGCGCCGCAGAGGTACCGAGATTGCGATGCCCTCCGGAAAATTTTGGATGCCAATCCCAACCGCCAAGGCGATCGCACTCGCCAGATTCACCTGATGTAACACCGAGGCTACGGCTCCGAATGCCACACCGACTGCCAGCCCCTCGGGAATATTATGCAGGGTCACTGCCAGCATCAGCAGTGTGCTCCGCTTCCAGCTGGTTGGCAGACCTTCGATATCCGCCTCCGGGTAGCCCAGGTGCAGGTGAGGTAGCAGACGATCGATGATCCAAAGCACAGCCCCGCCCAGAAGGAAGCCTGCCATCGGAGGCAGCCAGACAGGGAGCTTCCCACCTCGCGATAATTCTACCGACGGTGCCAATAATGACCAATAGGCAGCCGCGATCATCACTCCAGAAGCAAAGCCAAGCATGGCGTTGAGAAAGCGATTACTCACATTCCTGGTCAGGAACACCGTACCTGCACCCAGCGCGGTGATCGCCCAGGTAAACAAGGTGGCAACCAATGCCTGAAGAATGGGAGAGAGGGTCAGGAACTTATCCATCATCATTGTTATATCCCTTTTATTTACGTGCCAATCTTATTCCATCGCTATTTTAATCCACCACTGCATGGGATTGTGGCGAATGTCCGCTACCTGTTAACCACTAATGAGAATCAATACTCCATATTCATTACTTGTCTGACTTCCGCTAATGTACGTTCACCAACCAATCGTGCTTGTTCGACCCCAGCATTGAGAACCGCACGGATATAATCCATATTTGCTTCCAGCTCTTTTCGCCTGAGGCGCAATGGGCGCAGATATTCATTGAGCGTTTCAGTCAAGACCTTTTTCAATTTCACCCCCCCACCATTTCCAATGCTTTCGGCGACTGATTCAGGGGATTGACCCGAGGCAAGGGTGATCAGGTTGATCAGATTGGCTACTTCCGGTCGGTTGACTGGATCATAGGTAATATGAACTTCCGTATCGGTCTTAGCCTTCTTGATCAAAGCCGCAGTTTCATCTTCGGTGGCACTCAATGTGATCGTATTATTTCTGCTTTTACTCATCTTTTTCGAGCCATCTAATCCAAGGATGAGGGGCACCTGGCTTAATAACGCTTGTGGCTCCGGGAAAACCGGTTGCTTAACCGCGTAACGCTGGTTAAATCGTCGTGCGATTACCCGCGTGAGTTCAAGATGGGGGAGCTGGTCTTTGCCAACCGGAACGACATTGCCTTTACAAAACAGGATATCAGCTGCCTGGTGCACCGGGTAAATATACATCCCCGCGTTTATTCTACGCTGACCAGATGCCTGGATTTCTTCCTTGACGGTTGGATTACGATTCAGCTCGGAGATGGTTACCAACGTCAAAAAGGGGAGCAGGAGCTGGTTCAGCTCGGGAACATGGCTGTGAGGGAAAATAAAGGTTTTCCCATCTTCAGGATTGATCCCTGCCGCCAGATAATCGGTGGTGAGCTGCTTAACGTTATCCGCGATGGATTCAGCATAGTCACGGTCTGTTAATACCTGGTAATCCGCTATCACAATGTACGATTGAACCCCCAGGCGTTGAAGCCTGACACGATTCTGCAACGATCCAAATAGATGCCCGATATGCAAGCGGCCCGTCGGCCTGTCACCGGTCAAGACTCGATAGTCCTCCGGGTGCAGGGTCAAATCAGCCTCAAGATTATTGCTCCTCTCCATCGCAGCTTCAAAAGAGCCATAATCGAAATCATCGGTAGTTCTCTTTTCGATCATTGCCTTTTCCTATTGACTTCCCTTCGTCATGGGATGGTCATTTTTGTTTTGGCGCACTTAGTCCGGTCCGATCTTTGGCCGGAGTGACGCTGCACCCCCACATATCATTTTTACCCGAGGGGTGTCTTTTCCCACCCCTGCGGAAACTTGGGGATGGTCCACTCTGCCGGTGGGGTCCATTTTTCCCAGCCATCACAAAACGGTGGTGCATTAGCTTGCATTAGTGCGATCACTCGCTCACCTTCCGCTCGGATGGAGGCGACTTTCGCATGCGAATACACACCCAGCACTCCAGCCTCATTGAACTCATCCTCATCCTTCCAATGCCAACTTGCCCGGTCGGGGCTGATCACGATATCCAGTATCTGATCCATCGTATCAATCCCGATTTTCGTCCTGCGCAGGGGTTCCTGCAGGTGCACATACCAGCGGCGCAATTTGTGCGTCCCTACTTCCCACATGAGCTCTATTGAATGGGCTGCCCATTTTGTGTTCAATGAAAGCACATCGTTGTCCGTCCAGCTGCGCTCCTTCAGCTTGACACGGTTGTACAGTTCATCCTGAACAGTTGGTCGCCTGACTGGCGAACGTGTGGGTGTACCCACCGGCCAGTATAGCGCTAACAACTCAGGTGTATCCTGGACGACATATGCCGGGCATGCCCACCAGAGTTTCCCCTTCAATACGCCGCGCACTACGATAATTTCGCCCTGTGCCCAGCACGCAGTAACATCCAAATCGCTATTCTCAGGATCATGCCCTAGTCATCGGTAAATTGGTACCGCAATATGGGCAGTTTGCCGATTGTGGTCCGGTCCACTTCACCTCGTGCCCACGGATGGGCCCGTTACAGCTTGGGCACGCCTGGGGCAACAGGTCGATCCGGTGCTCCTGTGCAGGAATGGATGGCATACTCCGAGAAGGTTCAGGCGTCGTCTCCACTATCGGTTTGGGTGCCTCGACGGGTGCTTGCTCTTCGAATGCGGACGGCGCGAAGCGTTGTAAGAACCCTTCGTATAAGGCGCTGATCGCTACAAGGATCAGGATGCCTGGCCACCACCAGCCACGGGATGCCAGGATATACAACCCGATCAACCAGATCACCACTTGCAGGCTGCGCCAAGGACCCACTAATTTCCTCTTCATTTGTCTATTACTCATACTATCTTCTCCCAAGATGAATGACAATACCTGGCTAAGTTA
>CAZXPK010000030.1:0-17123 GCA_964642565.1 uncultured Anaerolineaceae bacterium | reverse complement strand
GTCTATTACTCATACTATCTTCTCCCAAGATGAATGACAATACCTGGCTAAGTTATTTACTATACATCAAGTCAATCAAATAGTATAGAACCAGTCAGTATATCAGTTCTGAAGATGTAGAAAAAATCATGGGTCGAATGAGCAGCTGGAGCCGTTCCAATAGGCGTTTTCCTGCAGAGCTGTCGTAGGGGGTCGAAAGCCTAACTACTTCAGAAATATCATAATTTGTAGCTGCTATCTGCGCAATCATCCCATCCAAGGATTGACCGATGAGCACCCGATGCGAGCATGCCTTGGTGAGTAGTGCCAGCCTGACCCCGAGCACGATAAATCCTTTTTCCGCCAGGTATTCTCCCTATAGGTGCATCTGCTCGAGATTGGCGTTAAAGCCGCGTTCGCGATAGCATCCTGTGGAGCCACCGGGTAAGGTAAACAGCCCACTTTCAAGTACAACGTAGCTCATCGGTTGTTCTTTCTGAACATGCGGTCAAACCGCGGGATCCACCCGGGTACATGTTGTTTGTAAGTCTCCCACTCTTCACCAAAGGCCTGGGTCAATGCTTCTTCCTCTTTGTGCGCTCGGTATATCAGCCCGAGCATGATCACCGCAAAGACCAGCATGGTCCAGGTTCGGTAAAGCAGCAAGCCGCCCCAAAAAGCCAATATAACCCCCACATACATTGGATGTCGGATGTAGATATACGGTCCTCTTGTCATTAGCTGGTGAGCCTGGTGCAGGCGCACTCCGAAACCGCTGGAGGCGTTGAAGTTCACACCCAATGTAAGTAATCCCCACAGGTAAAGTCCCAGGCTGAGGAAGAAAATCCCCTCTCCCAGGAGCGAGAGGATCAGCCGCACCCACCATAGCAGCTGGAAAGGTAGCGGCTTCCACAGGATATATGCCAGGAGGACGAAGAGCAGGGTGGCAATGGCTAAGTACCTTGATCGCAGTACCTTCTGTGCAGCACCGGTCTGCTGCCCGGTGGGGCGTGATTGAGCGCGCAGCATGTTATAGATGGCATAGGCAAGTGTGCCCAGCCCGGCAATTGCACCCAGCCAGCGCAGCACACTTTCGATAGTATCGATCAAGCCTTGCATTTTTATTGCGTATAGCCGTAGAATAATTGAATATTAATGATCACCATAAAAAATTCCAAAAGATTTGACACTTCGAGCTGATTGGTAATATTTAATGGCTAATTACGAGCTTGAATATATTCCCTGATCGGGTGAGCGCCCACAGGTTGCCTTGTGGATCCTGTTCGATATCTACAATCCATCTAAACCCGGCGATATCAGTGGTGATGGGCTGCCATTCGAGTTCAGTTCTCATGGCAGTGAAGTCTCCCCCAAGCACAATTTGACCTGTTGGTAACGCAGTGAGCGCATAGATACCGCCCGTGAGGGGTGGCAGAGCGACTCTTAACCATTGGTTGCCATCCCAGTGGAAGAGCACCCCGCGTGTATCCGACTGGTCGCGCGCCACTTCGATCCCTCCAACCCATATGCTTCCGTCGATTGCCTGGCTCAGGGTATACAGGTGGTCGGCACCCGGTACGAGTGTACTCGACCAGGCAGTGCCATCCCAATGGAAGATGATCGCCCCCAGGTCGGAGCCGCCAGCCGCGAAGACATCCTCCCGGTTAAGAACGAGCACGGCGTTCAAACCGCAATTGCATTCATCGAAGGCATTCTCCTCGATCAGTTCCGTCCCATTCCAATGCAGGGCATACGGGCTGTTCTTCCCATCGATTCCTTTCGTTGCTCCCACCATCCAGACGTCATTACTGGTATTAGCATACACCGCGTATAGCACCTGGGTTGAACCGCCAGGTCCTTCCCCGGATCCACGGTAGGGAAGGGCTTCATTCCATTCATATCCATCCCAATGCAGTACTTGTGCTCCATCCCCAACCGCCCAACCATTGACGGGGCTGGAGAAGCTCAAATCATACAGTGGATGAGTAGCGGGTGAGCTGGTTTCGGACCATACCTGTCCTTCTCGGTGGAGCATTATTCCGTCATCCCCAGTTGCCCATGCTTGCCCGTCTGGTGTGAATGCCAGGGTGTTCAGTGGGACGGAGTAGGAGATCTGGCACAGGCCGACCGTTCCGCCTGCATCCTGGCAAGCCCATCGGTTGGGAGAAGTGCTCACACTACCAAAAAATGGATTCGGAATAAGCTGGTAAGTGGCAAGGACTTCTTCAGCAGCCTGGGCGCAGGCTTCGTGGTCATCTCCTGGGGTCATTTTGTAGCATGTATGGTCCTCGCCTTCACCTGTACAATAATTGGCAAATACGAGTGACCCAGCCTGGCTTACGCGGACAATTTCAAATGCGGTTGCGCCGAGCGTGTGGCTATAATTTTCCACCTCGTATCCTTCAGCATCCTGCGCTACGGACGGCTCCAGCTTACAATCGAAGATCGCCCGGTGTGTCAGCGAATATCCCATATATGGGGTGGGGTAGTAGGTGTTTAATCCCCAAACGTAGGGGTCGAATTCCAGTTTAACCAGATTAGCTGGCTTTGCGAGCTGAGCGTACGTTGGCCGGTCGATCAGCAGTTCAGTGGAGAACCGGCTGAGGCTAATGGGTAAGGAGCCAGTGCTTCCACCTGGGGTGACCAGAGGTGTGGATGTATTGCGTGGTGTGACTGTAGGTTTACGGGGTGGTGTTGGAGAAGGAGTCCAGGTGGGCAGCATAAGGTTGCGTGCCGTGGGGCTGGGTGTAACCGGTGTGGGTGGAAGTGCTGTCGGAAATAGCGTAGGTGTGGTGGTGGCACAGCTTGCAAGCATCAAGCTGATGCTCAGGACGAGGAACCCGATCCCTTTCATGCTGGACCTTCCATCTGGTTGCGGATCATCTCTGCATTCTTTTCCAATACAGCAGGAGCTGTTCGGATGAAATAAGCTGGGCTGAAGCGCAGGTGGTGCCCATCACCATGAAAGCGTGGGATCACGTGCAGGTGGACGTGCATCACGTCCTGACCGGCAGCGCGTCCATCTGCCAGGAACAAGTTGACACCCTCACATTTGATTCCGCTTGTGCGTAGAGCTGCATCCACCTGCTGCGCCACCCAAATGATGTGCCTGACAGATTTTTTATCTAGCTCCGTGAGCAAGACGGCATGGGTGCGCGGCACCACCAGGACGTGCCCGGGGTTCACTGGGTGGATATCCATGAAAGCTGCACACAACTCGTCGCGGTGCACGAAGTTGGCAGGTGCGAGGCCTGCCAGGATGTCACAGAAGATACAAGGGGGCATGGAAAACTCCAAGAGACAAAAATTTGTATATGCTCTCCACTTAACTAGCTCATCCCAGCAATTTTCAACGCCATCCCGATATCCTCCGCAATCATACGCTGCTTACTTTTCTCGATGCCGAAGCTCGGTCCCGCCTGTAAATATGATGGGAAGACTCTCTTGCCGCGATAAGTAAACTCACCACCACGAATCTTGTAGGTAGAGCCAGCCGGGATGACACGCGGCTCGCCTTGTCGTTTGGCTACGGTGTTGAGCGCTTTGATCGCCACATCACCCATCAGCAGGTACGCTTTGACGTTCGGGAAGAGTGCAATCTCCCTTTCCAGCAACGAGGAACAGTGAATGATGCTGCTCGTGGCAACTGCATAGTCATTCTTGCCACATTTAACCGCCGTGGTCAGATAGATACCCATGCGCAGCAATTCCTGGATGTTGGTTGCTCTGGCACCAGCTTCCTGAAAAGCTTGGATCGTGGTGCGAGCAAACAAGGCATCACAGGTGGCATAGTAAGAATCTCTAGGATCGTTCGGGGCGGTCTCTGAGATGAGCATAAGCTTGATCGACCTGGGGTCAACCTCGATATCCGGGATGAGGTAGCTTTCCTGCCGTGCCTCCGCGCATGGAAAATCAGTGCATTGGATGAAATCGGTAATTCGCATGAACCCCTCCTTATCTAAGGATAATTTACCACAGCTGACATGCATGATTTTGCCCGTTATATTTAATTACACTCCGTGGGATTGACGAATCTTGCGGATATCTTCCACATGACCCTCCACATGGCGTGACTGCATTTCCACTACTTCTCCGACGGACACTCTTTCCTGCCCACCTTGACGTGTGGGGATGTGCAGGCACTTCTCCCAAAGCCGGGGTACCTGCTCGAGCAGGTCGAGGGTGTGCAGGCGGTTGACCTTGAACAAAGCTATCGAATGGGTCACATCCCGCTCGGCATATGACCAGCGCTTCACCCACTCATCCTGTGGCAGGCACCAATACCACTCCAGCGTGAATTCCCGCTCCGGTTCACCAACTGCACGCAGCAGGAATTCCTTCCACAGGTAATCTCCATCTGCAATATGGTGGACCAGCTGGCGTATTGACCAGCCATCCTCCGAAAGTGTCAGGTTCAGCTGCACACCTTCCAGACCCTGTAGTGCGGCTTGCACCGCCTCAGGTCCAGCCGCGTAACGTCTCAGGATTTGCGCTTTGGTTTCAACTATTTGGTTCATTTTGAGTCAATGCAAGGGCAATCCTGCAGCGTCTTTACCCTGTAGTGTCTGCAAGATTTCACTATAGTCCGCTGCTCATTCTCCCTTCACAATATCCACCACCATCCGAGCCGCCTCCCCAACATAATTAGTGCATTGCTTTCTTTGCCCCTTTTCTCTGAATATCGCCTGACCTTCCGGCGTACCCAGGTGTACTCCGGTCAGCTCAAGACAGCTGAGTGAATTAAATTTAACCGAAAATCTCTCCAGAAATACCCGAACTGCCTGGTAGCATGGGTCGACCAGTTCACCAGGGGATGAGCGCCCCAGGGATAAGCTGATTGCCATGACCCCACCAGAGACAGACCCACACATGCCGCCTGTGCGTGCCATCCCGCTGCAAAAGCCGGTGGCGATGCGCGGGATGATATCGGATTGGATGACCTCATGCTCGGCGACCGCCAGCAATACACTCTCTGCTCAATAGAAACCATTTGAATTGAATAATTCACGTGCGCGTATGGAAGGATCAGTGGTCATAAATTGTCTCCATTGCTAAATGCTATTTGCTCAGACCCCCACAGATTTGTTCATATAGATCTTCCCAATCCGGATTCATGTGCTCGATTAAGCTCAAACGCTGCTTTTTCGTGCTACGTTTGATCTGCTTTTCACGCAATCTCGCTGACCCATCATCCTCCACTTCCTCGTAATACACCAGCTTGATCAGGTTATATCGGCGAGTGAACACGCCACCGTTACCCGAGCGATGCTGCGTCACACGGCGCTTCAAATTACCGGTTCGGCCGGTATACAGCAGGCTGTGCTGCTCGTCGGTCATAATGTACACGCAGAATTGAGAGTCATCCATATTGATCAGGATCAAATGAGTGTAGAGGTTATTATACATTTAATTCAAAAGGGGGTTCAAGCCATTGTGGGTCGTCTAGAGGGCGGCGATGGTGTGCTCAGAATCCAACAACATTGACATTGGGTTTCGAAAACCACTCAACCGAATCACGGAGATTGGCTTGACGTTTTCTATATTACAAGGTATAATCATACCAATCCGGTCTAATTAGGCCATTTATCAGGTAAAGAGTGGCACTTTCGGTACAATGGTTTCTGGAGGAGGTACAACCAGAACCCCTTTGTTGGGCAGTTATGTAATAATTGAAAAGATTGTTAGCCTACATCGTAGTCGTGATCCGACGTAACCTTTACGAGACAAGGCGCACTGGCTGTTGTGCGACAAATCCACTGTACCTAGCATGTTATTTAAACTTTAGGAGAACAAACTAATGATTTATCTCAATGTTCGACACACCGTTGCTGATTATGGAAAATGGCGCCCGTTTTTTGACGCTGATGAGACCAGACGTCGTGCTGGTGGTGCTACAGGTGTTAATCAGGTCTACCGGGACGCTAATGATCCCAATGTTGTCACCCTTGTTATGGAGTGGGACAACGCGGTAAATGCACAAAAATTTGTGAATGATCCGGCGCTATCAGAAGTGATGAAAAAGGCAGGGGTAATCGGTATGCCCGCAGTGGCTGCGATCCTGACACGCGCCTAAGCTGGGCTCGAAATCTTCGTTTTTCAAGACCGTCTGCCATTTCACTTGGTGGGCGGTTTTTAATATTATGAGTGTGAATTTGGGGGCAAATTGTCATCGAGAGCGATCCTGCAGCGTCTTCATGTTTCCGCTGCTATGCCCGAGGCGCCCAGGAGCGTTCTTTGCGACGCAATATCGCAATTGTTCTTGGTGAGCGGTAAAGTGTGATCTTTACGAGCGTTGAAGTCCTGCGAACCTTGGCAAGCGTAGCGAAGCAAGCGGCTATGCAGGTCGAAGAAATCTTCTCACCTGCGTTTCAGTTCTCCTCGGTGCTAATAGAGTCTTGCACTCACCCATCGTGTATTCCTGTCTTTATTCGTGGAAGGTCCGTCACGCCTCCTCCATTTTGGTCCTGTATAGGGAAGGGGGGAATAATGAGGTAATTTTTCCTTTAATGGCTTGCTGGGGAGGAATCAGGGCTGGGGATGTGAGTAATTACATGTATTCGTATTTAATGATCGTCAGATTTGATGCTATTTAGCTTACCCTTTAATGCTCGGTTGCCCCTCTATGATGTCGATTAAACGCCTGATCAACAACTTCCGATGCTACTTTCCCTGAAAAAATTATTGAATGGTATTGTTTTTTAGGAACAATTCAAACCTTACATTATTGGTTCACCCACCGATATACAAGTACCCCTGCCAGGGCGGCCAGCCCGATCCAGATGCACACGATTATCGCCGCTGCCACCTTGTTCACTGGCTTACCCTGTGCTTTCACCTCCCTGGCTTTCACCCGGCTCTCCTCCATCACCTGCGGTGGGATTATCTTCACAGCCAGATAGATACCCAGCGGGATGAGCACCAGGTCATCCAGGTATCCCAGGATGGGGATCGGGTCTGGGATCAGATCGATCGGGCTGAAGGCATACCCTACCACCACCGCTGCGAAAACCCTGGCATACCACGGCGTGCGGGTGTCCTTATATGCCAGATATAAGGCATAGACTTCAGTCTCGAGTACCCTGGCACGCGCTTTCCAGCTTTCGAGATAGGATGTCATTTCTCCTCCCATGCAGATTATAATGTGAATTGACCCCGGTATTTCCCCAGGAGGAATTCGTAAGATGGATCTGACCCACCTATCCATTCAACCTGCTGAACCCTTACGCCATTTTGCCGCCATCGCTGCCTTGCTGTCCGGCCAGGAAACAGAACCGACCACCGAACAGTCGTTATTTGAGTGGTACAACCGGCAGCTTGAGGATGGTATTCAATTTATGGTTGCGGTTTCTCAGGCGGATACGGTGCTCGGTTTCAATGGCATCTATCGGGAAAACCTGAACTATGGACAGCTTTATGAGATTTATTTGATCGTCGAGCAGGGTTCTCGTGGGAGTGGATTGGGCAGCCTGTCATACAACAATCTGATAGGTCAGGCATTAAAGTTAGGGGCACGCACGCTTAAGGCACGCGTGCGTGATAATGATAATGTAAGCATTCGCTTTGCTGATCAACGTGGGTTTGTAGAAAAGAAGCACAGCATTGAAATGATGTTTAACCTCCGCACCTGGGATGACACTTGTTATGAGCCAACCCTCCATGCTCTTCAACAGCAGGGGTTCCGCTTTATCAATATGGCAGAGCTTGGAGATACACTGGAAGCCCGTCGCAAGCTTTATACCCTTAACAGCACCGCTGCCGCCACTGACCCAGGCTCCGATGGCGTTCAACCCTGGGCTTCCTTCGAGGATTTTAACAAGTTTGTATGCAATACCTCGTGGTATCACCCCGATGGTCAGATCGTTGCCATCGATATGCACACCGGCGAGTGGGCTGCTATGAGTGCTATCACCGTATTCGCCGGGGCAGACCACGCCTATAACTTGTTCACCGGTACGGATGTACGTTACCGTGGGCGCAAGCTGGCACAAGCTGTGAAGGCACTGGCCCTCCACAAGGAGCGTACATTCGGTGTGGATACTGTACGCACTAGCCATAATTCAGAGAACGCTGCCATGATTGCCATCGACACTAAGCTAGGTTACGTGCGCACTCCCGGTATGCTGATCATGGAGAAGGAAATGGAGAATGCCTGAACCCGGCCTTGATTTAAAGACAACCCAAAAGACTTCTTGGTATTCTCGCTATTGGATCTACACACCCCTTATCGTCTGTGTGCTGATCATGCTTCCCCGGCTGATCTCACCTCAATTTGGCTTGCTGGATGATGGCCGCAGCCTGACTATCGCTCAGGGGATTGCGCAGGGAAAATGGGACCTGAGCTGGGATGTGATTGCCGGTCGGGCACGCCCGGTCTACTGGGCTGCTTTTGCGTTTTGGTACTTGCTGGCTGATGGTCATGCTTTCTGGTATTTCCTGGGTAACCTGATCGTTTTTTCAGCCACGACCTACCTGTTGATGCGTTTAGTGGTTGTGCTGGGTGGCACTAACCTGCAGGCCTGGCTGACGGGTTTAATTTTTACCCTTAGCACCCCGGTGATTGAAAATGTCTACACCCTTTCAAAAGGGGAGAATTTCCAGGTATTGCTGCTGGTTGGTGCCATCGGGGTGATCGTCATGGCTGACAAGTCAGCCAAAGGTGTTAGATATTGGCTTCTTATGCTGAGTGCCACTCTGCTCATGCTGGTTGCCTGTTTTACCAAAGAGAATACCCTGATCATGCTGCCCATCAGCCTGGTTTGGTGGGGGGGTGCCTTACTCGGTAGGTGGAGGCACATCAGCTCGGCTCACTTCGTCGAAAAGATTACCCGCTGGATCATGCTCTCCAGCCTGGTGAGTGGCATGCTATTTTACATTGGTCGCACCATTCTGTTGTCATCCAAGATCCTTGGGGTTGGGCAATCTTCTGAATTTTCCTTTGCCCCCAGCCAAATTCTAAACAGCATGGTACGCTGGGGAGGCTGGATGCTGCGGGATTACTCCTGGCTTTTTCCACTGGGGATTATGGTGTTGATTGTGTGTCTGGTTCAGCGGCGCTGGCCTCGCTCTGGGTTATGGTGGCTGGCCGGGGTCTGGATGGTATTTTGGTTGGGTCTTTACCTTCCATGGCACTTTGCGCTTGAGTATTACCTGCTTCCCTTCGCAGCTGGCACTGCCGTCCTGACTGGGATGATGTTGGTCGAGATCATTGATCAATTAAAACAGCCGGGTCGCATCTGGAGGTGGATGAGTATGGCTGCATTGGCATTAACCGCCCTGATCCTGCTTGCCACCCAGGCTAATAGCTTCACCGATGCCTCCATCCAGCTCGCCCAGGATGCTGCCAATTCGCGTGTGTTGGAATATGTGGTTAAAAACGCTCCCCAGGGCAGCCTGGTGGTGGTAAATATCCAGCTTGCCAATGAATACATCGAACAGATGCAGCTTATGTTGGCTAATTTTTATCACCGGCCAGATTTAGAGCTGGTCAACTATCAAGGTGAGGATTTGTCACTGCTGAAGACGCAATCTCATGCCACTTATTTCCTACTGGCACACCTGGAAAACCAGCCTAAAATGACCTTCCGCATGGGCCTGGACGAGCCCAGCCTACAGGAGTGGAACTCCGACGTCCTGCCTCAGCTCTCCTCCTGGCAGGCAGTATATCAAGTGACCGAAAACCCACATATCCTCACCGTTGATTACCCTCGTTTGCTCTGTTCGGTCATCTATCGCGAAAATTATTGCTCTGCGGGCACTGGCCTGGTGAATTACAAGCAATTTCATTACCAGTGGACGGTTTACACACCATAATTGATTCCGCATGGTTCAGATAGGGTGATTGAGATATTAGCTGTTTGGTCATCATATAAAATGGATTTTACGCTACTGATTAAGGAGATTTAGATGTCTGAAGAAAAGGTTCGCACAGAAGAGTTTCAGGTTAGGGGTGAAGAAATTGTATCTAAAATAAAAGAGTTGTTACATGAAGGCAATATCCGACGGGTGATCATCAAGAATGAGGACGGTCGAACCCTAATCGACATCCCTCTGACAATTGGGGTGGTGGGTGCCTTGGTCGCGCCGCAGCTGGCAGCCATAGGTGCTATCGCGGCACTCCTCACACACGGCACGATCGTCGTCGAGAAAGCGGAAAGCTGAGACACGTTTTTTATTCTATAAATTTCTGTGTGCTCTTTGTCCGCGTTGCAGTGAAGGTACAATCTGGTGCTAATATTTACTAACAAATAGCTAAGCTTGATCCGCTATGCATTTTTCCGGACTGCTGATCCCTGTTTATACCTTCGGCAAGAACTTCCCCGTACGTTGCATATACACCTTATACTCCTCGCCGAATTGATCCAGTAGCATCTGCTCCTCCTTGGGCACGCGGAACAACAAGCCAACCAGGCAAAGGATGAAGAAGGCTACAAAGAACCAATTGGCACTTACCAGTGCCAGGGCCAACCCAAAACCATCAATGGCGGTGTAGAGTGGGTGGCGGATATATGCGTAAGGTCCAGCAGTGATTAGCTGATGTTCCTGTCGCAGCTGCAGCTGCGGAGAGAACTGCCTGCCCAGCTCAAGCTCCGTCCAGACGAGGAAGGCAATGCTAACCAGCCCGATGGCGAAACCCAGCCAACGCAAACCCGCTGGAAGCGTGAAGTAGAGGGCTTGCATCCATGGGTGATTTATGGCATACAGCACGAGGACTGCGATCAAGACGAAGAACAGCGTCACCCGGGTGGCAAACATGCCCACACCCTCGCGCCGGATGGCTTCCCGGTCTGGCATAACACGCTCTCCCTGCTGGCGTATGCGTAGATTGAAGTACATGCGGACGACCAGCATTGCGCCAAGCAGGATGAAAAATGCGATGCGGAATGTTAGCTCATTTTCCATGTGACCCTCCATGCATTGTCATAGTGAGGGTTGGATGATTTTTCCAACCCCAAGCAATCTCCAAGCAGCATATAGAAGACTACTTTATCTGAATCCACTACTCTCATCGCTTATTACTGTTCCACTATTCCGTTTGAATGGAATGTCAAGCTTGCCGATATGGGTTTGGTGAAAAGAGTGTAAAATATTTCAAGTCAGAGGTAGATAGATCAATGTGGAGGCTCCCATGGGCGTGATCAAATTCATCCTGCATTTGATCGGATGGCTGGTGACCATCATTTTTCAAATCGCGGTGTCATTTCTCATCATCTTCCTGCTCTCCATCATCTTCGCAGGTGTTGATACCACCTCCCGCGCTGGGTGGCTTGCCCTGCTCATTGTAATTTGGTTGGGGTATGTGATCGGGATCAATCTGGTCGGATTTGTGGCGTTGCGCTGGGTATGGAAAGGAATGCGTGTGCTCATGCCTCAGCGGCTCTTAGGTGGAATGATTGGAGCGCTCATTCCGCTGCTCATTCTGCTGCCAATAGGGTACAGCGTCCCTGTGGGTGACCAGGGTACGCGTTTCTATGACCTGGTGACCAATAACTGGCAGCCCATACTGTCGCAGGCAGCTCTGTTCACTGCCATTGTCGGGTATTACCTCCCAAGCTTGTTGAGAGCGAAAAGTGAATCAGTAAAGGTGGAATAACCAGGAGGAATTTCACACCCGACGACCTCTCAGTTGGAGCTCAAATAGACATTCAAGCTACACAATATGGTGTCAGGCTGGGATCGTTACCCGCACAGCATACGTACGCCAAACGAAAGTGATTACGGAGCAAGATGAACGTAGAGCCTCAATCCACACCCTCACAGACGGGCGTCAACCGTTTGATCCATGAGCCATCGTGCAGTGAAATTTTGGCGGTTCTTTCGGCGGTAAAGATTGCCGATTTCCTTTACCTGCAGCGAGAGACGGGTTTGACCAAAGGCAATCTCACCGTCCATCTTTCCAGGTTGGAGGCAGCCGGCTATATCCTGATCGAAAAGACATATCGAGGAAAACTGCCTCTTACCCTGTGTAGCCTGACTGAGGAGGGCAAGTAGGCATTCGAAGAATATCGCCGGCAATTGAGGGAATTTGTAGAGGGGGGGACGAAAATAAGTGAGTGATGAGCTTCGTGCTATCAGCATTGACCTGAAAGCCGATAGCTTACCCCCATTTTACAGTAAAATTACCCTATGAGTGCTTATATTCGCCCTCCTGATGATGTTTACTGGCACTTCAGGCGTATGAAAACTGAGAACCAGGTTGGAGCTGAGTACACCAGCCGTGAAGATGGCTGCCTGTATCGGGTCAACTCCGAGCGGCGCATTTGCAGGATGGTGGATGGTCGGGAAGAGGCTACCATCGATGGTCTACCAGCTAGACTGCCAGCTGGGGCGCATGTGCTCACCGGGGTGGGCTGGGGTTTCCACATGCACATCTCCACCTTCTACCAGCAGGTGATCGCCAGGTCAGGGACGAAGGATAGGGATTAAGTACCTGTATAAAATACACAGGTCACTCACAGACTTCTCCCCTTAGATCACTATACCCACCAAGATATTAATATATTTCTCTTTGCGCTCCGTGTTCTCAGTGGTGAATTTTTTTAATCCTTGCGCAGGGTTTTCATCGCTCCGCTCCATGCAATCAGCTTGTCGAGCATGGTGTTCAGAGCCTTCTCGTGCACCTCGGTCGGCTTGAAGGTGGTGTAGTTCTCAAAGTCGGTGGCGTTATACAGCGCAAGCTGAGGGCGCACATCCGCAATGTGCAGCTCGCCTACCACCTGCCTGAGCTGCTCCACGGCGCGCGTTCCCCCGATGGTGCCGTAGCTGACAAACCCGGCAGCTTTATCGTGCCATTCATACCATAGGTAATCGATGGCGTTTTTGAGCACGCCGGGTATCCCATGGTTATATTCTCCAGTGACGAAGATATAGCCATCAAAAGAAGCGATCTTGGCAGACCACACTTTGGTATGTTCCTGGGTATACTGCCGCCTGGAGGGAGGCATGGGCTCGTCAAAGAGCGGTAAATCGTAATCCCGCAAGTCCACCAGTTCGAACTGAGCATCGTCACGTCTGGTAGCGAGCTCATATACCCACCGGGCAACTTGCTCACTCTTGCGATTAGGGCGGGTAGTGCCAATAATAATAGCAATATTCAGCATTTTTCATTGTCTTTCTGATGTTTTTTCCACTTGATCGTAAATACAACTTATGTTAGATGCATGGATTCCCACAGAAGATACAATCAGTTCGGGTCTGATACAGCTTCCAGCAGGTGAATCAGACGATGGATTGGGGAGAATAACACCCAAATGGATGCCAGCAGGTTACTGAATGCAGCCAGGATGATGGCTTCACACAAGCGCGCACATGCCCCAGAGCTCCGCCTGCCAGCGCGCCTATTAGGAGCATCCCTGTGACGATGAAGTTCAATATGGTGTTCAAGTGATCCAATAAGCCTACAAGCTCTTCCAGCACACGATCAATATATGCTCACTAATCCCGACCGCTGAAGGGTGTGTGCAGGTTTTGAAGTGCGTGTCCAACCAGATCTTATATCGCTTTTCGTCCTTTACCAGCTGGTTCAGCTGGCTGGGGTGACTTGAGCTAATCCCTTCCAACTCCACCATCTCCAAAATATGGACATCCGGTCTGGTAAATGCCTGGCGTAATTCTTCATAATAAAAAGAAGTGACAAGCAGTGAAACCATGACCACCCATATAATCACCAGTCTCGCGAAGCAGTTCGAAATGGGACATTTCGATCTCTGATTGTTCATATTTCAGAATTTCCACCATGACCCCGAATAATCCAATGACAGAGACAAAGACAGGTCCATTTGGTTTGACCACGCGGATCAGCTCTGAGATTGCCATCTCCCTGTGATGTGGATCAAGGATATGAGAGAACGGTCCGCCAGTACACAGGACTGCATCAAAGGTGGCGTCACCGAACATGGATAAATCCACGATGGAGCCAGCCTTGATATCCCGGACATGTGCATCCAATCGATGACGCCTGACCTGGCGCCTGGCAAAGTCCAGGTTTGCTTGAGTCGCGTCCAGCAAAACGACATCATATCCTTTTTTGGCTAGCTCCAGGGTATACCCACCCGGACCCCCACCGGCATCCAGGATCAATTCGCGCGAAGGCAGATATTTATCCAAAAAATGGAAGGTAGTGTCGAATTCCAGCCTGTGATAGGCATCCCTGACCAGTCGTCGCCATTCATTACGGACCTGATTTGAGTAATATTCCGTAACCAGTGCATCAGTCATATTTCAACGCTTGTCGCTGAACAAACCTTCCCTGACGTACCGGGTAGGATAAATGTGCCTGTTCCCACGCGTAACTAAAACCCCCCAATGAAATAAAAAATGGGAGAGAGCGGGACAGCCCGCTTTCCCTCCCAAGTTCTCCAGGAATCTGATTATCGGCGCGTCCATTCAGCAACGTTCGGAATGGTCGCTCCTGATATCAGATATTTTACTTATGCTTGCAATGAAACCACGCTATCCAAGACCGGTGGTTGTTTTATTCTTCTTTTCTTCCTTCAGCTTCCGTTTTTCCTTTAGTGTGTGTTGAGGTTTTTTCTTCTGTTGCTTTCTACCCTTATCTGCTTTACCAGAACCAGCCATCTCTGCTTCTCCTTATTCAATGATATTCGGAATTATAGCACGGCATGCAGATTTCGTCAGGCAGGTTGCTGCTTTACGGCTAACGCTTTACCCTCTGCCCAAAGCTGCCATGCGAGGATGACTTCATCGACCTTGGCAATCGGTGCTAATGGGACTGACCAAATACCTGACTGCGCGCTGATGATGATATACAATACGATAGTGAGGATGGTATAGCCGATGAAGACGGGGCGGACGAGTCTCTTTAGAGACGCAGGTAACCCGAGGGGCAGGTATAGGAGCCCCAGTAAACCCAGGTAACCTAAAGCGTTTAACAGGAACATCGTAAAGAGAAGACCACCTTTTGGATCGGTGTTAAAGAAGTAAAAGTGGATCACAGCGGTAATCAGGGTAAGAATGATAATCAAGGTGCGTCGCATAATCTAACCTCCTTGGCGTAATAGTTACGTTTAATATTTGTTGGAATAGCCTGATACGCATGTACCCCCGGGTTGATTTGGATTGATGTTAGAGGAATTCATTTCATCTGTCATCGCATCCGGATTGGTGCAACTCTGGCTATCACCTGGAATTTGAATGTTGATATTTTATAGTACGTCATTTTGTGAAGATTAGATGCATGCTCCGGTCTAAATGTCACATCGATAGCGAAGTCATTTGAAGGTATCCGATCTCTCATTCCCAGCGGAAAGTTTTGAAGGAGATAAACACACCTACCACCAGTATCCCCACCAGAACGAGCACCTCTGTTAGATGCATGCTCCATGGGTCACCGACCCATAAGCCACGTAGAAGAGTGACCACATAGGTCAGGGGTAAAAATCTGGATACTTTAATGATTGTATCGGGTAGCAGCTCGCGCGGAAAGCCAGCTCCGGAGAGGAACAACATTGGATAGAGTATTACCATCCCAACCACCTGGGCAGTGCGTGCGGTTGGCATCAGCCCGGCGAGAACAAAACCGATTGCGAAGAAGCTCAGGCTGCACAACGTAAAAGCTGCCAGCACGCTGAGCGCATTGCCTTCAAAGCGAAGATGGTACACCAGCTTACCGGCAATGATCAGCAGGACCATGCCAAGCAATGTCATCATAAACAAGACGATGACCTGAGCTACAAGCACCACCAACGGGTTAATAGGGGTAGTGCGTAAGCGGCGCAGGACGCCATTTTCACGGTAGGCGGCCATGGTAATGGTCAGGCCAACCAAACCGGTGGTGCCAATGATCATGGCTGTATAAGCCGGCACGGAAATATCCACGGTGCCCTGGCCATTGAGCTGCTTCAAAGGGGCATTACCATAAATCGAACCGAACAGAAACAAGAACATCAGCGGGAAGACCAGGGTGAAGAACGCTCCCACCGGTTCACGCAGGAACAGCTTGGTTTCCATCCAGGTCATTTTCAGCAGGCTTTTCATATTGCACCTCAGTCTTTCATTTCGTGCCCGGTTATTTTAAGGAACACGTCTTCCAGGGTCGGTCGCTCAGTACGCTGGTCACGTAACTGGATTCCCTGCAGAGCTAACTGTGAAACCACCTCGCTGACCAGGAGAGCCGGATCCCCATTTCCATGGATGACAACCCGATCCCCTTGCTTTTCTATCCGACCTTGCTTAGATATAGCTTTTTCAAACGCCGGAAGTAGGGCTGAATCCACATTGAAGATTATAAGCTTTTCTGCGCCTAGGCTGCGGGTAAGTGCCTCCGGACTATCAAGGGCAACGATGCGACCATGGTCGAGGATGGCCATCCGATCCCATATTTTATAACCGTATTCATTTTCTTACCTCACTGTTTACCTTTCAAAATCGTTTCCAGTCGGTGAAGCTGCGGTCGAATGTTTCCTTGACCCCGATGCGTTATTTATTTTACGGAGTTGATACTTGTTGATCCACAATTACCCCTAGTAAACTTGCCTGATGACCGGATTAGTAAGTTACAACTCCATAATAAAGCAAAGGGCCTGAAAAATCAGACCCTAAAAAGGGTATTGATGGGGTAATGTTTAGAGTAATTTAACAAGAACCGTATTGCTACTGAACCAATGCTTGGTATCCGTTTTGAACGGTGATGGCGGAGCACATAACGGTTCAGCGTCGAATGCATCGACCCCACAAGGGAACTTCAATACCTGATCCCCCACCAGGATTGTGCCGGTGGGGGTATACTGATACCTTTCCAGTTTGCTTCTACTCCCAACGGAAGGTTTTCGCCGAGACGATAATCCCCAGCAGGAGCATGCCGGTCAGCACGCCGACATCCAGCAGGTGATCTCCCCAGGGCTGGCCGGTCCACAGTCCGCTCAGCAGGTTGACCACGTAGGTCAGCGGCAGGAAGGCCGAGAACTTCTGAACGGCCGCGGGCAGCATTCCGAGCGGGAAAAAGGCCCCGGAGAAGAACAACATCGGGTATAGCAGTACCAACCCGACGATATTGGCGGTGCGAGCCGTGGGCATGATCCCCGCAAGGACGAAACCGATCCCGAAGAGACTCAGGCTGCTCAGGACGAATCCGCCCAGCACGCTGAAGGCGTTGCCCTCGAATTTTATGTGGAAGACCAGCTTCCCAG